>JBDTWZ010000038.1:0-20100 GCA_040006435.1 Acidobacteriota bacterium | reverse complement strand
TTTGGCTAAAGCCCAGGTGCATTTGACACATGTTCCCCGGTCTGAAGACCGGGGCAATTTATATTCAGCTGTAGCTGCGGACAATTTATATTCGGCTAAAGCCGTGGCGTCCTCACACTAAGAGACAGTCTTACACTAAGAAACGGGCCCACACTAAGAGACAAGCGGCCTGTGTGTTAAATTGTCATGGACAAGCGTCACCGAACCTAAATGAATCTTCTTCAAGCAATCATCCTAGGCATTGTCCAGGGCCTGACAGAATTTATCCCGATCAGCTCGACCGCCCATCTCGTATTCGCCAGTCGTTGGACGAACCTTTATAACGGCGATCCTCAACAGATCACGGCAACTATGGCCGTTATCCAGCTCGGAACGCTTGCTGCCGTTTTTGTTTACTTTGCAGGGGATATTTGGGGGATTTCGGCCGGGTTTATCCGCGATCATTGGCTATTGCTGACCAGCAAACGAAAGAACCGCTACTCCGGCACGCGCGGCGTTCGTCCTATTTGGCTCTCGCAGGAAGCGTGGCTTGGCTGGCTGATCATTATCGGCTCGGTTCCGATCGGCGTCGTGGGCATTCTCTATAAAGATGCGATCGAGGGCGCGGCAACAAAGAATCTCTGGTTCATTTCGATAATGCTTATCAGCATCGCGCTGCTGTTGTTGCTTGCGGAATGGGTCGGTAAGCAGAGAAAGCAGATGCGCGATCTCGGTATCGGAGACGCGATAGTCGTCGGTCTTGCGCAGGTCATTGCACTGATGCCGGGTGCAAGCCGATCCGGTTCGACTATTATGGGCGGCCTGTTCGCCGGACAGAAACGTGAAACCGCCGCCAGGTTCTCATTCCTGCTATCGATCCCCGCGATCACAGCGAGCGGTTTGCTGCAGCTCAAGGAAGGATGGAGCATTCTTCCGGCCGATAGTTTTACCCCGCTTCTAGTCGGAACGATTGTCGCCGGCATCGTCGGGTACATCTCGATCTGGTTTCTGATGTCGTACCTCCGACGAAATTCGACCGGCATCTTCATTGTTTATCGAATCGTATTAGGTACGGTTCTATTAGTTTTGCTTTGGCAGGGAGTCATCAGCCCACAGGTGCACTAGTCTTGGAAAAGCGCTGGATAATCAAAAAGCACGACCACGCCGAAGCCGCCCGGCTCGCCGACGAAATAAAGGTCTCTCGTCTTGTCGCGGCTCTGTTGATCTCGCGTGGGTATCCGACCGCTCTGCAGGCGGCCAAGTTCCTCAATCCGTCATACGAGCACCTCCACGAACCGTTTCTTCTGAAGGGAATGCGCGAAGCAGTCGACCGCATTTTCAAAGCTCTCGAGCAGGGTGAGAAACTTCTCATCTGGGGTGACTATGATGTCGACGGAACGACCGGCACCGTGCTACTCCGCAAGACAATAAAACTCCTTGGCGGCGAGACTGATTTTCACGTCCCGAACCGGTTTACCGAAGGATACGGCATCAATATTCCGGCCCTCGAACAAGCAAAAAATGACGGCTGCACGGTTGTAATTAGTGTTGACTGCGGCATACGAAGCTTTGAACCGATCGCCTGGGCGAAGGAGAATGGGCTTGATTTTATCGTCACCGACCACCATATATCCGATCCGGTGCTCGGCAATCCCGACGCTTTCGCCGTGATCAATCCGAATCAGCCCGAATGCGAATATCCTGATAAACATCTGGCCGGGGTTGGTGTTGCTTTCAAACTTGCACACGCTCTTCTACGGGAAAAGGGAAAAGAGAATCTTGTCCCGGCATTTTTGAAGATCGCGGCGATCGGAACGGTCGCCGACGTCATGCAGTTGACGGGCGAGAATCGCGCGATCGTCGCCCTCGGTCTGAAGGACCTTCCGAATACTACGAACTACGGTCTGAAAGCATTGATGGAGGTTGCCGACTGCACCTCGGAAATGACGAGCTATCACATTGGCTTTCGAATTGCGCCGCGAATAAATGCCGCCGGTCGAATGGACGTCGCGACGCAGGTGGTAGAGCTTTTCGAAGCTGAGGATTTTGGAAAAGCACGAACGCTCGCTGCAATTCTTGACAGCCGGAATCGCGAACGACAGCGTGTTCAGCAACAGATCACGGAACTCGCCCTGTTGGAGACACAAGAGTTCGGCGCACGAAAATTCGTCGTCGTCGCCGGCGAAGGCTGGCACCGCGGCGTCATCGGACTGGCCGCATCCCGAATAGCGGAACGCCTTCATCGACCGACGATCGTTCTGTCTATCGAGGACGGTTACGCACACGGCAGTGCCCGCAGCATTGCAAACTATCATCTCCTGAATGCCCTCGAGAGTTGTCCCGAACTGTTCGAGCAGTTTGGCGGTCATGCCGCCGCCGCCGGGATGAAGATTCGATCGGAGAACATCGAGGCCGTACGCGAAGCCCTGAACCAATACGCTGAGAACTCGCTGACTGACGATGACCTTAAACCCGAGCTGAAGATCGACGCGCGTGTTTTGCCGCGGACCTTGAGCCTCCAAATGGTGCAGGAACTAGCACAGCTCGAGCCGTTCGGGGCTGGAAACCCGAAACCTATCTTCGTAACCAACGGACTCTACATCCGTGATGAGCCGTTTGTCATGAAGGAGAAACATCTCAAATTCTGGCTCGACGATGGAGAAGGACGGCGCTTCGAAGCCGTCTGGTGGGACGGGGTTGAGAGATCTTCCGGGCGAACTCTCGAACCCGGTTCTCGCATCGAATTGGCCTATACCGCTGAAGTAAACACTTGGCAATCAAACAGACGCCTGCAGCTTGTCGTTGAAGATTTGAGGGCGGATAATTGAACTCGGTGGCTGAAATCAAAGACATAACGATCAAAGACTTTCACATGCGGGCAAAGCTTCCGCAGTACATTCGGTACGCCGCGACCGGGCTTCTGGCTGTGACGGTGCTGGCGATAGTTGTCGGTTTCTACCAGTCACGCAACAATCCGGAATTTCGAATGAAGGGGTTCCCGACCTCGCTCTCGCAGGACGTCGTCGCGGTCGTGAACGGCTATGAGCGACGCGAGATGGAAGGCGATGTCGTTAAGTATTACGTCAAAGCGGATAAGGGAACGACTTTCTCAGACAATCATCAGGAACTGGAGAATGTGTATCTCGAGGTGTTTGCAGCGGGCGGCGGATCATCCGACAAGATCACGGCGACTAAGGCGGTTTACATTCCCGAGGAGAACAAAAATTTTACCGGTTATTTTGCCGGCAACGTAAAGATCGAGACCCGGGATGCTCTGAAAGTAAAAACCGAACAGGTGAAGTACACGAAAGCGGATGAGATCGCGACCGCCGACGAACACATCGAATTCGAGCGCCAAGGCGTCACGGGCCGCGCCTTTGGCGCAATTGTACGCGTCGCCGAAAAACAGCTCGAGTTGCTGAAAGATGTCGAGATCGAAACGTTCGAGTCCCCACAGCTCGCAGCTTCAAACGTCAAACAAGCTTCGGTCAAAGCGAATTACGCCGTCTTCAAGCAGGCCGAAGAGACGATCGAGTTTCGTGGAGACGTCCAGGCGAACGTAGTCGCGGCATCCGGTACGTCCGACGTGACGTCGGAGCGGGCCGTCGCGTTCCTCGTAGAAACGAACGATGGTACGCGCGACTTAAAGAAGCTGGAGCTCCACGACAACGTGACGATCGTCGCCAACCGACCGAACGCCGGCCCGACACGAATCACGTCTGGTTACGCGCTCTACGAACGAGACGTCGATCGGTTCGATTTGCGAAACGGTGTGCATATCGTCACATCAGCCGACGGCAAGCCGACTAACATTACCTCGAATTCGGCTGTGTACGAGCGAGCGGGCCTGAAGATCTTCGTCGACGGAAATGCCGAGGTCTCACAAGGCGCGGAATTACTGAAAGGCGACCATATCTATGCGGATCTATATGCGTCGAACACGCTGAAGCATTCGAACATCCGCGGTAACGCATATCTTCGGCAGGCGACCGGAGAAAGGACGACGGAAGTTTCCGCCAATGAGATTAACGCCTCGTTCAATGTCAATCAGCAGCTTTTAAATGCTAATGCTCTCGGAAATGGCCGAGCAGTATTGACGCCGGCAAACGCGGTCGAATATTCGAAAGTCACGATGGCCGCCCCCCGGGCTATTCGCGTCACGTTCAAAGGTGAAGGACTAATTGAGAAGATGTTCACCGACGGCAGAACGACCATTCAACTTGACGCACCGGGCGGCGCGGCCGATGCCGCGAACAAGCGCGTAACGGCGGACACTGTGCGTACGTTTTTCAGTGGCGAAGGAAACGACATTCAGCGAGCCGAAGCGGTTGGGAATGCCGAGCTGTTCGTCGAGCCGCGCTCGGCAAGTCCGGACAATTATCGGACGACCGTCAACGCTCCCCGCTTTGACTGCGAGTTTTTTCCGACCGGTAACAACGCGAGAGAGTGTGTAGCCGGGACGAAAACCAAGACCGTACGTGAGCCTACGGTGCAATCGGCCGGCCGCGGAGCTCAGACGATAACAGCCGAAAAACTGACCGCCGTTTTTAGCCCCCAGACGAAGGACGTCGATCAACTCGATGCCTCGGGTAATGCGAAGTTTGTAGAGCTGGATCGGAATGCAATAGCTGACCGGATTAGCTTTGCAAAAAGCGACCAGACCGTTAGGTTGCGGGGCGGCGAACCTACTGTTTGGGATTCGCAAGCCCGTGCTCGCGCCACCGAAATCGATTGGGACACAAAGAATCAAAAATCATATTTGCGCGGTGGGGCCAATACAACGTACTACAGCCAGAAATCGGCGGGAGGCTCGACCCCCTTCGCCGCGACTGATAAACCGGTTTTTCTGACATCGGAGTCGGCTGATTTTGATCATCGCGCCCAGACCGCACTCTATCGCGGGAATGCACGCAGTTGGCAGGAGAACAATTATGTTCGCGGCGACCAACTTCTTATACTTCAACAGCAGGGCCAGTTTGTTGCGGAAGGAAATGTGCAGAGCCTGCTCTACAACGTAAGCCGGAAGGAGAATGGGAAAGAGACTAATTCGCCGGTTTACGTCTCATCGCGCAAGATGATTTACAATCGCGACATCCGGCTCATACGCTACGAAACGGACGTCGATATCAGGCAAGGAACGGATCGGATCGTCGGCGGATCAGCAAACATATATCTCGACGAAAAGAACGAGTTATCGCGCTCCGAGATCGAGAACAACGTCACGATCACTCAGCCGAATCGTCGTGCGGTTGGCGACTATGCGGAGTACCTTGCTGCCAATGAAAGTGTTACGCTTCGCGGCAATCCGGCCCGGGTCGATGATGCGGAGAACGGATCCTCTTCCGGAGGACAAATGACGCTCTATCTCAGAAGTAATAGAGTTGTGAGTGAGGGTAAGTCGAAACAAAATGCTTCCGGCCGCACCAGATCGGTCTACAAAGTAAAAAATAGCCTGCCAAATTAAACGTGGACCCTATTCAAAATAATCAGCCTGGATCGCAAAACGGACACGACGCGGGGACGAGTTCGCTTTTCGCGCACAATTTGCAAAAAACCTACGGTCGACGCCGGGTTGTTGATGATGTCAGTCTCGGCGTTTCGCAAGGCGAGGTCGTCGGACTGCTGGGTGCAAACGGTGCCGGAAAGACGACGACTTTCTATATGATGGTCGGACTCGAACGAACCGAGCACGGTGATATATTCCTCAACGGTCAGGATGTGACCGTGCTGCCGATGTACCTGCGAGCCCGATTGGGGCTCGGCTATTTGCCGCAAGAGCCGTCTATCTTTCGCAAGCTGACGGCTGAGCAGAATATCCTTGCGGTTCTCGAGACGACAAAGCTCTCTCGGGGAGAACGCTTTGAAAGACTGGACGAGCTGCTCGCCGAGTTCGGCGTGGAACATGTCCGCAAGATCCGCGGTGACGCGCTTTCCGGCGGCGAGCGCCGCCGTGTTGAAATCGCTCGCTGCCTTGCTACCGAACCGCAGTACATTCTTCTCGACGAACCCTTCGCCGGCATCGATCCGCTTGCGATCGATGACATACGCGAGATCATTCTTTATCTCAAACAGCAAGGGATCGGCATTCTTATCACCGACCATAATGTTCGCGAAACACTTGGAATCACCGACCGGGCCTACATTATGTCGGAGGGCAGAATTTTGCGAAGCGGCGAACCCTCCGTGCTCGTCGAAGATGTCGATGTCCGTCGTCTTTATCTCGGTGAACGGTTCACCCTTTAGTCCACGCGTCCGTTTCTTTCTTGGTCGAAAATCCGTATAATTTGGGTAGCTTAGCAATTTCAGTTCCACAACGAACGAGGGAGGATCGTCTTTCGACCTAATATGTCATCACTGAGGCTCACAACTTCACTTCAGCAAAGAATGGTTCTCACGCCGCAGCTTCGGCAGCGGATAGAAATGCTGCAGATGACATCAATGGAATTGAACGAGCTTATCGAACAAGAGCTGGTCGCAAACCCGATTCTTGAAGAAGTTCTTCCGGGAGACGAGGTCCAGGAAATATCAGAAAACATTCTCGATCAAAACGCCGACGGGCAAGAGGAAGTTCACGCGAACGGAGCTGAAGCTACGCCGCTGTCAGACTCGCCGGTCGAGTTCATGGACACGGCGGAATCGTATGTCGCGGAAGCGCCGAGCGAGAACGGCCTCGCTGAAACGGCATCTTCTGACGAGCCTGCTCAGGAGCAGTCAGATTCGTTCGAAGAGATAGATTACGGCCGCGAGTTTCAGGATTATCTCGATCCCGG
This sequence comes from Acidobacteriota bacterium, assembly GCA_040006435.1. Lineage (GTDB taxonomy): Bacteria > Acidobacteriota > Blastocatellia > Pyrinomonadales > Pyrinomonadaceae > OLB17. Next base: position 13,351 of record JBDTWZ010000038.1, on the reverse strand, counting down.
ATACCGCACTCAGGAGATCGAGTACAAAGACGATGCTCCGAGTTTTGAACAATTCCTCTCGCACACCGAATCGCTCAGCGAGCATCTCGAATGGCAGTTGCACATGCAGGACATCGGCGACAAGCTGCTGGACGTATGCATAAGTGTGATCGGAAACCTCAATGCGGACGGCCGTTTGACGGCGACCGTCGAAGAGCTTGCACGCATCTCCAGATGCACTGAGGAAACAATTGAAAAAGCCCGCAAGATCGTCATGGCTCTTGAGCCCGTCGGATGTGGCGCTCTGGATGTAAAAGAGTGTCTTCTTGCACAGTTGGAATCAGACGGCGAGGGTGACAGTCTCGCCGCGAAATTGGTACGCGATCATCTCGAAGATCTCCAGCCGCATCGTTTGCAGCATCTTGCTAAAGATACCGGGCGCGATATCCACGAACTCGACGAAGAGATCAACAAGATACGGATCCTCGATCCCTATCCGGGCAGAAAGTACGCGGCTGAAGAATCGATATTCGTCGCTCCGGAAGTTTATGTTGAAAAGATAGAGGGCGAGTACGTCATCTATTTCACCGACGACGGCAGTCCGCGTCTGCGGATCAGTCCGACTTACCACCAGCTTGTGGATCAGCCCGATACCACCAAGGAAACAAAAGATTTTATAAAAGAGAAAGTACGCTCTGCCGTCGACTTGCTGCGAAATATTGAGCATCGGAGGCAAACTATTTACCGCGTTGTCGAATGCATCATCCAACGCCAGCGGGCATTTCTGGACGAAGGTGTCGAGTACATCAAGCCGATGATGCTCAAGGATGTAGCAGAGGACATCGGGATGCACCTTTCGACGATATCGCGCGTCGTCAATAGAAAGTACGCGCACACCCCGCAGGGCGTCATCGAGCTTCGCCGTTTTTTCAGCGAGGGAATGATGAATGAAGATGGCGAAGAAGTATCGACACGGATCCTTAAGCTTCGCATCAAGAAAATGGTTGAGGAAGAAGATTCGAAGAAACCGATGACCGACGAACAGATCGCTAAAATTCTGAGCCATGAGGGGGTAAAGCTTTCACGTCGAACCGTTGCCAAGTATCGCGACCAGATGAACATTCCGGGTTCGCGCGAACGAAAGACGGTAATTTGATCGCCCAGGTCAGGACCCAATACTCTTTGAACCTTAAGCTTTATAACAGGGGGAAATTTATGAAATTCGAATACACCGGACGCCACATCGACGTAACGCCGGCCCTACGCTCGCACGTCGAAAATCATTTCGAACGTATCAATCATCTCTTTAACGGCAAACCGGCAAAGGTGCACGTGATCATCGAAGTCGAACGCGGACGCCATCGCTCCGAAGTAGTGCTCAATTGGCGCAACGATGTGCTGACGGCAACCACGAGTAATTCAGACATGTATCAGTCCCTTTCGCAGACGATAGATAAGATCGAGAAGCAGGCGCTCAAACTAAAAAACAAGGTTATAGATAAATCCCACCGCTCAAAGCGCGCGGCAACCCTGGTACCGGATCCGTCTGATGTCAGGCCGGATCCGCTTTTGCCGCGTGTAATTAAGACCCGGCGTTATTCGGTTAAGCCCGTCACGATCGACGAGGCGGCATTGATGCTATCGGAAGAACGGGACGGGTTCCTGGTATTTCGCAACGCTGAGAATCAAAAAATATCTGTCATACACACGCGCAAAGACGGCAACTACGGCCTGATCGAGCCGTGACTGGTCAATGCACGATCCCGAGACTGAATCCATCGCAGAAGCCTCTTCGGCAACTTATCAGCTCCATGCAGTGTTGGTGCGCGTATTTGAAACCGGTGTGCTGCTCATCGGCGAATCGGGAATCGGGAAATCAGAATGCGCCCTCGACCTCATCACCAGGGGGCATCAATTGTGTGCTGACGACGCGGTCGAAGTCTTTGCGATAGAAGGCCTGCTATTTGGACGAGCTCCGGATATTACACGCCATCTGCTTGAGATCCGCGGCCTTGGTATCATTAACGTTCCGGAGATCTTTGGTGAACAAGCGGTTCGGGATGCATCGGAAATAGAGCTTTGTATCGAGTTGGGACGAACGGTCGAGGCCTCACCTTTGGAAAATGCTGCTAGCGATTACGCGGTCGCCGGCGGCGTGATACCAAAATACGTTTTACCGGTGAGCTCTGGCCGAAATCTCACGACGCTTATCGAAACGGCGGTTCGCTTGCATCACAACGGCGGCAATGGCAACGCAGCCGAATTGCTTATCGAGGAACACACTAGAATGCTGGATCCGATCCGGTAGTTCTCATTCTTATGGTGAAGGCCGTCCAGAATAACAAAACGTTTCGCAATCTTGTAATTATCACCGGCTTGAGCGGATCGGGAATGAGCGCAGCGACGAACGCGTTTGAGGATCTTGGATATTTTTGCGTCGACAATCTTCCGCTTACGATGCTCTCCACTTTCTCCCGCCTCCTGCTTCCAAATGATGAGGACGTCGTGGCGATCGAACGCGCCGCACTCGTCATCAACATTCGCGAGCGCCACTTTCTTGCGGAGTTCCCGGCGGAACTGAAAAAACTTGCGAAGAAGAAGCTCAATCCTTTCGTGGTTTTTTTCGAAGCGTCGGACGAAGCTCTGCAAAGACGATTTTCGGAAACCCGTCGACCGCATCCAACTGACACAGGCAAAGGATTACTTCCATCTATCCGATCCGAGAGAAAGGCGATGGACAACATCCGTCGGGCCGCCGACCTCATCATCGACACGTCCGATCATACGGTTCATACGCTGCGAAGGCTGATCGTCGAAACGTTTAGCCGCTCGGCCGAAGGAACGCCTCTAAAAGTTTTGATAGTCAGCTTCGGTCATAAGTTCGGGAATCCGCGCGACATTGATCTCTTGTTCGATGTCCGACATCTTCCGAATCCGTACTTTGAGCCGTCCCTGAAGAATTTCTCAGGAGACCATCCTAAGATCCGCGCGTTCCTCGACAAGCACCCGGAAGTCGCCGAGACCGTCACTCGATTTACGGATCTTCTGAAATATCTGTTGCCATTTTACCAGCGCGAGGGGAAGTCGTACCTGACCATCGGCGTGGGCTGCACCGGCGGCCGCCATCGCTCTGTCATGGTCGCCAACCGCCTGCGAGACATCTTGAAGAAAGAAAAATACAACGTTTCGGTTGTTCATCGCGATATGCAAAAATGAACTATGAACGGTGAGATATGAGGTGTGAAGTGGGAAGTATGAAGTGTGAAGTATGAAGTATGAAGTATGAAGTATGAGGTATGAAGTATGAAGTGTGAGCTAGGACCTCTCGAGACGGCGGCGATTAGCGGACAGATCACAGTTCACAGTTCACAGTTCATGACGCAATTGTTCACAGATACGTATGACTAAAATTGGCGGAGTTATCGTTTCGCACGGTCAGGTCGCTACCGAGTTGGTTGCCGCCGCAGAGACAGTTGTTGGCGATATAAGCCACATTGTTGCGGTGTCGATCGGCTGGCACGATGATGTCGAGGCGGCTAAAAACGAGATCGAAAGGGCTATCAACAATGTCTCGCAAGGGGTCGGTGTCATCGTTTTGACAGACATGTTCGGCGGGACGCCGACCAATATCTCGGCAATGTTCTTAAAAGAAGGCGAGGTTGAGATAGTCACAGGCGTCAACCTCCCGATGGTAATAAAACTTGCGTCGAACGCCAAGGAGATTTCGATCCTCGATCTCGCGCGGGAGATCGAGGATCAAGGCAAACAATCGATCTACCGGACCGGAGCACTGCTCGAGCCGCAACTGAAAAAACATGCTTGAAGGCAGCGTGACGGTTGTTAACCCACTTGGACTCCATGCGCGGGCCGCCGCCCAGCTTGTACGAGTTGCCGGAAAATACCGCAGCCGCATAACGCTCCGCCGCGAAGACGCTGCAGTGTTCGCTAACGCGAAATCCATACTCAGTGTACTGGCTCTTGCGGCTCCGATTGGGACCGTACTCCTCGTTACGGCGGAGGGGACCGATGAGAAGGAAGCCTTCGAGGCAGTGATGTCACTGTTTGACGACGGCTTTGGCGAGATCTAGGTTGTTTTTATGAGTTTGAATGGATTGCCGGGTGACGGTTTAAGTGTTGGAATCCTTGGCGTGCCGCTGGGCTATGGCGCGGGTCAGACGGGAAGTGAGCTGGGTGTTGAGGCAATGCGCTTATCGCGAATGCGGGGCGGAATCCTGACCGACCACGTTCGAGCTCTCGGTTATGAAGTTACTGACTACGGCAATTCAACGATCGTAAGACCCGTTACTGCGGCCGACGCGAACACGAATCCGAAATATCTCGCTGAGATGATAGCGTCCTGCACGAATATCGCGGCAGACGTAAAGCGAGTGCTCGCTGATGGAGCTATTCCGATTATCCTTGGCGGCGATCATTCGATCGCTATCGGATCTGTATCGGGGGTGGCGTCGCATTACCGAAGAGAAGGACAGGACATCGGGCTTGTCTGGTTTGACGCACACGCCGATATAAACACGCCGGTGACCTCATCGTCCGGCAATATTCATGGAATGCCGCTGGCGACGATACTTGGACACGGCAACGAGGACCTCGTCAACCTTGAAGGATTTTTCCCGAAGATAAAACCTCAGTACTGCGCGCATGTAGGTGCTCGCGACCTGGACGCGGGAGAGCGTCGTCTTGTACACGAACTCGGCCTCCGCGACAATTTTTTCACAATGAGTGATATCGACAGGCGTGGCATGCTCGCTTGCGTACAGGATGCGATCGCCATCGCGTCGCGTGCGTCGGGCGGATTCGCGGTCACCTTCGATGTCGACATGATAGATCCGCGGTTCGCACCCGGCTCAGGAACACTTGTTCGTGGAGGTGCGACGTATCGCGAAGCTCATCTCGCACTCGAGGTGATCGCCCAGCACGGCGGCTTGCGGTCGTTCGAGATCGTCGAGGTCAACCCCATGCTCGATCAAAGCAACATCACCGTTGAGCTTGCATGTGAACTGATACTGTCGGTGCTGGGTAAGACGATATTGTGAACTATTGCGATCGTCAGAAAATCACGGTCTTTTTCGTGTTGCTTCGTGTGCGTTCGTGGTTCCAGTCTTGGTAAGAACTGAAACCATTAAAACACACGAACACACACAAATTCGTTTCGACTACTAGATACTTCAGCTTTTATGAAACTTCGCGTTGGTGTAATTTTCGGTGGGCGTTCGGGCGAGCATGAGATCGCTATCAGATCTGCGAGGACGGTCATCGAGCAGATTGATCCTGATAAATACGAGGTCGTTCCGATTGCGATATCCACCGATGGCCGGTGGCTGAGCCCGGCCGAGTCTGTGAAACAATTTCCCGATCACACGCAGCGCGTCTTTCTCGAAGGTTCCGGTGAGCCCTCTAAGGCGTCGATCGCACTCTCCGGAGAAACGAGCCGTGGCGGATTGACCGTAATGGACGGCGATGGCGGCACAATGCCTCTCGACGTTGTCTTCCCGGTTCTTCACGGAACCTTCGGCGAGGACGGCACAATTCAAGGTCTGCTTGAGATGGCTGACATACCTTATGTTGGCTGCGGCGTACTCGCCTCAGCGTGCGGGATGGATAAGGCTGTGATGAAGATCCTGTTTCGCGACGCAGGACTTCCGATCTGCCGGCATGTCTGGTTTTTGCGGAGTGAATTTGAGAACGACCCTGCCGCGGTGGCGGCGTTAGTCGGCAGGAAAATCGGATTTCCGTGTTTCGTAAAGCCGGCAAATCTTGGCTCGTCGGTGGGTATATCGCGAGCAGCGGACGAATCGTCGCTTCGCGACGCCGTGACACTCGCCGCGCAATTCGATCGCAAGATAGTCGTTGAGGAATCACTTGATATGCGCGAGATCGAGTGCGCCGTCATCGGTAACGACAGGCCGAAAGCGAGCTTGCCGGGCGAATATTTGATTCGTGACCAGTCGAAAGCTTTTCTCGACTACATCGAAAAATATTCGGGCACTGGCAATAATGAATTCGTAGTGCCGGCTGCGGTTTCCGACGAACTCGCCAAAAAGATCCAGGAAATGGCCGTAAAAGCCTACAAAGCAATCGACGGATCGGGTCTCGCCCGCGTCGATTTTTTCCTTCGCAACGATACCGGAAAGCTGCTTGTTAACGAGATCAATACCATGCCCGGCCTGACCGACGCCTCCGGCTTTCCAAAAATGTGGGCCGGCAGTGGAATGGATTTTTCGGAAGTTATCGACGAGCTGATCAGGCTCGCCTTAGAGCGGCACAAAGATAAGGCGAGGAATAAGACGAGTTTGATTTAGCGCTTTGCAGCATGATATCCCTTTCGGGTCCGGATCGACAGGTTTGGCTTCGACACGCGAAGCTCGATCGGCCGCCATTTTCCATCCTTCGTCAGGTTTTTTGGTTGATATGCGAGTGTGTATTGAGTGCCAAGTTCTTCGACGATTCTGCGGAACGCGTCGCGCATTGCCACGCCGCCCGGCGTCGCGATAAATATTCCGCCAGTCTTTTCCGCAAAGTTTCGCAGCACTCCCTGATTCTGCGCCCGCTCCTTGCCACTGCTCTCCAACGCGGACATGTCGACTGTATATATCAATGCGTTCACGGAGAGCGCCGCCTTTAATGCCTTGTCAGCCGAAAGCTTGCTATAGGTGTCCTTTCCGTCGGATAGAACGATAATGGCTCGACGCTTTTCGGGACGATCGCCAAGGTTTTTCGCGGCCTGAAAGATCGCATCGTTCAAGGCCGTCATGCCATCGGCCTTCAAATCGAAGAGCTTTTCACTAACGTCACGGCTATTTGAAAATTTCTGCACCAGCGAGACTTTCGAATCGAAACGATAGATCTCGGCATTGTCCGAGTCGCGGATCCCGTCCAGAAATTTGATCGCGGCTGAACGCGCAAGACTGACGCGCTGTTCCATGCTGCCCGAAGTGTCGAGCAATATTACTGCTGCAAAAGGCGTCTCTTCGGCTGCAAAAAAGCTGATCTCTTGCTCGACTCCGTTCTCGAAAACCCCGAATTGATTCTGTTTCAATCCTGGAACGTGATTACCGGCGGTATCGGTTATCGTCGCGTTAACCACGACGATAGACGAATCGACCGTTACGATATCGCTATCGTCCTGAGCGAATGCAGAAACGGGGACCCAAAGGAGACAGGTGAGAAAGAAGATGTCGCGGGCTCGGAATATTGGCATGTCGCGTTACTTCTTAATACGAAGAAATCTGACAAGTTTGAGGACCGTATTCGAACTTTGTATAGCAACGACCGAAATACTGAACCGGGTGGTTTTCCTGAGCTCATCAACCAGGGTGACGGTTGTCGATCGAAGATACTCGAAAGCCTCTTCTATTGTTGATGGCCTTGGTTCGCTGACGGACTGGACAAAACCAGAATCGTCGCGCTCGCCACTATCGTTCCCGCCGCCCAGTTCCTTGCGGATCTTCGTAACAACTTTTTCAAGAGATTCCAATCGGCCTTTATCCTGCTGCGAGATCGCCCGGTTCCGCGTGAACGAGGTTTCGAGTTGATTGGTGAGCCGAAGAGCTTCTTCTCCGCGTTCGAGCAAGGCTTCATGTTCTTTCCTGTCGCGTTCAGCCTTTTGCTTTGCCAGCATTTCGTTGATGCCCTGGGGCTTGTCGTCTCTCTGACGTCGGCCCGAACGTGAACTGGCATCCGGAAAATCAGATTGCGCATAAGCGACCGCAGCCAAACCGCTAAATATGGCAGCGCAAATAATCAGCTTTACAAAGCATGCGATCATACTTATTGATCTGTCGGTTTGGGATCGTCAGGTGAACTGCCGGTGACCATCTCTACGAGCTTAACCAGAAATTCCTCTTCAGCACGTCCTGAGCTTTGAACCGTCGTCCATTCCGATACCAACCCGTTTCCCGCGCGTCCCTCGACTTTCGCGTTTACCGAAACATTGTTCTGAATTCCGTCGATCGACTGGACCTCGATCGTCAGGGTATATCGGGCCTGCGACCATGCCCTATCGGCGAAGGCGAGGATCGCAAATCGGTTAAGCTCATTCTGAGTGATGACCGGTCCCTTCGAAAATACGTAAGGTTGGGTGATGATCATGCCGTCGCTCAGACGGGACGACGCTTCATCGACAACCATCTTCCGTTCCCTCAAGACCTCTATTATCGTTTCGACAAGAACATCGCGGCGAGAGTTCAGCCTGTACGGATTCGGCAGCCGATCGCGGTCGTGCGTCTTATCTTTACCCCAATCCCACGAACGAGCGGCATCACCGGTCTGTCGAGTTGTCGTCTTGTTTGAGTCGTCCTTGATCTTTTGAGTTTGAGTATCGATGCCCTTTTGTCCCGAAGCGAACGAAACGGCCGTAAGGATAAATGTCAGCGAGACGAGGTTCACAATGGGACGTCGGAAATACATAAGAAAAATATAACGCACTCGACCGGGAAACTGAACATAGGATGTGTAGAAAAATCTTTTGGTTGTAGACACGATGCTAGCGGGGCTTGCTATCACCCTTCTTCTGTAGTTCGATCAGCAGGATATGCTTCATAAAGGCGTGGTGGGCGGCAAAGTATGCTATACAAAAACCGGGGTAGCCATCCAGAAATCCCGCTTTTAAAAAGTATGCACGAATAAACGCGAAACCCGTTGCGAATACAGCTTTCACCGGAGACGTTCGACGGCCGACTTCATACATTTTCCGTGAGCCGAGCGGGGCATATCGTTCGGCGATCATCCGGTTGTGATGCCCGGGGCTATCGACGCTGTAATGCAGGATATCGCCCATCAGGATTCCTACGGAGGCTCCCTGGTCCATCTGAACGGACTCGTGGACTACCGCTCCGTTCCACTTACCTCTGCGACGATCGAACAGACGCAGCTGCAGATCCGGATACCAGCCCCCATGCTTTATCGCGCGGCCCATATAATACGAAAGTCGCGGGACCCTGAACCCGTCACCGTGCCTTTCCTTATCCGCCAGCCCGCGAATCTCTTCTCGCAAATCATCAGTCACCCGTTCATCGGCATCGAGGCTAAAAATCCAATCGTGCGCCGCCTCATCCACAGCGAATTGTTTCTGTGCGGAGAAGCCCGGCCACGGGTTCAGCAGGACGCGGGCTCCGAGCGATTCAGCTAACTCACGGGTGCGGTCGGTACTTTCCGAATCTACTACGATGATTTCGTCGGCCCAGCTCACCGAACGAATCGCGTCTTCGATATTCTTTTCCTCGTTATAAGTGATGATGACGGCAGAGATCTTCACGAAGACGATTGTAGAGTGCTAATTCGAAAATAGAAAAGCCACTTGAAGATCCATTCCGAAGTAGGGCGTCAGCCGAGCCATCTGTCACCCCGCTTCCGTCGGGAGGGAAGTCGTCTTAATTGTCGTCGGTCGGTGAGACCACGTCGATGTTGTTCATCTGAAACGTCGTTGAAGTTGCCCGCTGCAGATCGGCGATCGCCTTGTTGTAATCTGTTTCCGCTCGAATTTCGAGGTTACGTGCATTTGTCAGAGCGTTTTCTCGCTGGAACAAGAGGAATGTCGTCGAGCGGCCCGAATCAAATAACGCTCGTTCACCTTTAAGAAGTTCCTCGGCGTTTTCGCGTGCGCGCCGCGCCGACAGTACGCGTTGCCGCGCAGTCTCGACCGCTTGAACTGCATTTCGAACTTCGACCATCACGACCTGTTCCTGCGCACGAGTTTGCGTCGATATCTGATTCTCGAGAATGCGTGCTCCCGCCAGATCTGCTCTTGCTGTTCGGTTGCGGAACGGAAACGAGATCGTTACACCTACGGAATAGTTTGGCGAGTCGCTGCGGAACACGTTTGCCAGCGAGCGGCCGAATCCACCGACGAGAAACGAACGTGTACCCGGGATGGTAACAGTGGGGACCGTGAACGACGGGCTGCCAGGCGTCCTTCGTATAAGATCTAAGAGGAACGAGTTAGCATTAGTAAGCGTTGCGGCCGGATCCTGTGAGATCAACGGAACGGTGACACTCTCCGTAGACGCGCCACCAATAGACAAACCGTTGAGCGAGAACGTCGTATTCAGGTCAATCCTGGGTTTTGTCTGATCCTTGAAATAGGCAAGGTCGATCTTATTAATGTCCGACGCAAGCTTTAGTCGACGAAGCTCGTGCCGGTTGTCCATCGCGTCCTTGATCGCCGCATCCAGGCTGACGCCATCCAGGCTAAACGCCGGCTTGTCGGTCGGCACGTAACTGGACGCCCACTCGGCCGATGTCGCGTCCCTTAACAAAAGCTGTTTGAGAATATTCTCAGTGATAGAGACTTGCTGCGTCGCAAGGAGCAGGTCGCTCTCGCGATTAGCAAGCTCGGTCTCAACTTCCCAACGAGCAAGCGGTGCCGAGGCACCGGCCCTTATCCGCGCCTCGACCTGACGCAGATTCTCTCGCGACAGCTCGAGATTTGCCTGTCGATTCTGCTGATCGCGAAGGGCGAAAACCAGGTCCCAGTAAGTACGCTGCACCTGAGCTATGATCTCGATCGTCTGACGACGGAAATCCACGTCGGTCTGTTCAAGGCGCCGACGCGCGATCTTCAAATTTCGACGAGTCGCGTCGATCTTTAAATTTCGAAATAGTGGCTGAGTATAGCGAACCCCGATCAGCGAAGAGTAAATCGCACTACTGCCACCGCCCCCGAGATTTCCGGAGCTGACCTGTTGTTGCGAGAATGCGTTCTCAGTACGCGTGTTGTTGAAAAACGCTTGATAGTTTCCGCCGCCATGGCGAAGGAAATGAGTCACGCTCGAGTTGAGGTTGAAGTCATTCGTACCCGAGGCGCTGCCGGTCGTCGAGTTTCGCGTATATGTTGGCGTGACCGAAAATACCGGATCAAAGAATCCGAGAACCGAGCGGATCTGCGTCTCCTGAAATCGCACGTCGTCTCGCGTGATCTCGATCGTGTTGTTATTGGCCAGCGCCTTTCGGATCGCTTCGTCGAGCGATAGCGACAATGGTTCGCCTGACGCGATCCCGACGCGCGTGAGATTAGAGCGCGAGGGCGGCTCAGCGGGCACGGCCTCGATGCTTGGATTCTCGGTCCGAAGAGACGGCACACTCGCATCTGCATTCGTCCTCGCGACCTGTTCGCCCTGGGCTCTTAATTCCTCGGCGGCCAAGCTGAAAATCATCGCAAGTAGAGTTGTGAATAACAGCGTATTGCTGCGGCGAATTCTCATTATCGGATTGCTCCCAGGCTTTGTAAGATAGTTCGGTACAAGCAAAAAACTCAATCGGGTACTACGTCTCGTAATTTCGGATAGTTTCAACAATCTGCCGGGTCGCGGTCGAGCTTTCTTTTGATGTTTAGCCGTGATTACGGTATCGTGAACGTTTTAATATATTACTAATTCTCGGAGGATAATAATCACAAATGGGTATCAAAGTCGGCATTAACGGATTTGGGCGCATCGGTCGAAACGTCATGCGGACTTGTCTGGGAGACAAAGACATCGATTTCGTAGCAGTAAACGATCTCACGGACACTAAAACGCTCGCGCACCTTTTGAAGTATGACTCGGTCATGGGCAATCTCGATCACAAGATCACGGCCGACGGAGATACCATCAATGTTGAAGGCGAAAGCTTTAAAGTGTTCTCGGAGAAAGACCCAGCGGCCATTGACTGGTCATCCGTAGGCGCCGAGATCGTTATCGAATCCACGGGCAGGTTCACAAAAGCAGAAGACGCCCGGAAACATCTCCGAGGCACCGTCAAGAAAGTCATCATCTCCGCGCCGGCGAAGGGCGAGGACATCACAATAGTGCTCGGCGTAAACGAGAATATGTACGACGCCGCAAAGCATAATATTGTTTCGAACGCATCCTGTACGACGAACTGCCTTGCTCCGGTGGCAAAAGTGATTCATGAGAAGTTCGGTATCAAGAACGCTCTGATGAATACGATCCACAGCTATACGAATGATCAGCAGTTGCTCGATCTTCCGCACAAGGACCTTCGCCGTGCGCGTGCGGCAGGGCTGTCGATGATCCCAACGTCGACGGGCGCGGCAAAGGCGGTCGAACTCGTTATCCCGGAACTGAAAGGGAAGTTCGACGGCATTTCGGTACGTGTACCGACGCCTAACGTTTCCCTGGTCGACGTCGTGATGAATGTCGAAAAGGAAACCTCGACCGAAGAAGTGAACCGCGTTTTGAAGGATGCGGCCAACGAAGAACTGAAAGGAATTCTCGCTTTCTCGGAGGAGCCTTTGGTATCGATCGATTTTCGTGGCAATCCGAATTCGTCGATCGTCGATGCGGAAAACACGAAGGTCATCGGCGGAACGTGCATTAAGATCCTTTCGTGGTATGACAACGAGTGGGGTTATTCGTGCAGAGTTCGCGATCTCGTGAAATTTATCGCCGATAAGGGTCTTTAGTACTTTCTATAACGTGAATCTCATGAGCGCGAAACGCAAGAGTATTTTCATGTTTCTTCACGCCGCATTGATTGCAGCGGTGTCGCTCGGCTCCGCGTGGGCGCAGGGAACTCAGGCCGAAGGCGTTAAGATTTTCGCAGGACGAGACGGCGTAGGAATGTCGCAGGACATTCCGGTCGGAACTTTTCAGGTGGACGGAATACAGCTTTCGTCGAGCGATGACAAAGGTCCGAACGCTTCGGTAAAAGTTGCGAAGGACTACTTCGTGCGGTTCTGCGCGCAGAAAGACGGCAGCGGCAGATGTGAAGAGTACGGCGAAGGTATTCACAATCTGATCTCACTCGAGTTCAACTTTATTAAGGTATGGAACGCAGCGTTGACGGAACGTCCGAGAGACGCGGATCCGTCCGGGCCGCCAGTATCTGCGCCCGTAACGGTCTTTGAGCAAAAGAACTGGGGCGGTAGAACTCAGATGTTCGGCCCGGGAATGTACAGGTCGTTTCGCGGCGAATTCGGTAAGATCAACGACAACCAGGCCCGGTCTGTGATCGTCGCAAAGGGTTTTCGGGCCCGTTTCTGCTCGGACGAAGGTTTGAACTTTCGCGGCTCGGGAGATTGTGAGATCCATGAGGAAGGCCGGCATAACCTACGCTTTGCCAATAGTATTTCGTTCATCGAGGTATCAGATCTCGCCGAGAATGCCGTGAACGACGAGAAGATGGCTGTCATCCTTTACGAAGACCCATCTCAAGCCGGCAAGATGCAAGGATTTGATATTGGAACGTTTCTCGCGAGCCGTGGCCAATTTCGCAAGATTGGTAATGACCAGGCCTCGTCGATCGCCGTAAAGGACGGCTACCGCGCGTCGGTCTGTGCTGACGAACCTGCCTTCGGTGGTGAAGCTATAGATTGCGAGGAGTTCGGTCCGGGACGGAAGAATCTCAAGAACCG
>JBDTWZ010000037.1:0-20113 GCA_040006435.1 Acidobacteriota bacterium | reverse complement strand
GAGCTCGCCGGATCGATCGGTATCGCCGTCGCACCAGCCTTTAGGATCCCGAAATAGGTCATACCCCACTCGGGCATGTTGTTCGAGAAAAGGATCACGCGATCGTTCTGCTGGATCCCCTTGCTTGCAAAAAAACCGGCGGCACGAAGTGTCAGTTCGCGGACGTCTTCAAATGTGTACTGCTCCTTGCGTCCGTTTCGCTCGATCCGCATTGCGACGCGCGTTGCGAAACGTTTCGTCGATGTGTCGAACAGGTCGAGCAGGTCGCTGTAGGTATAAGACCTTCTTTCCTGGATCTTTAGTTCTTCTTCCAGCGTCGGCAGCACCCACTTTCGCATCCCTGGAAAGTGTACGTTCAGCCAGTAGTCATACCAGTCGAGTTTCTCCGGATACCACGGCAAAAGGTGCTTTTCCTTGTCCTTGATCATCGCGTGGAGCGCGCGGACGTTGTCCGATCGATAGAGATACTCGTTGTCGATCATGAACGGCTTGAACATCGCGAATGCATCCATCGTCTCCTGCGTCATCCGCTCGAAACCTTCGACCGACTTCTTGAGATCGGAGACGATATTTCCGATGCGGCCACCGCCCCACCGCGGGCTCGCCTTGTCGAGAATCCTATCGGCGCGCTTTGCGATCTTATTGAGCATCGGCGCGGATGCGAGTTCGTAAGTCCGCTGTTTCACGGTCTGCGTCTCGACCATTCCGGCGAGTTTGTTCGCGATCTTGTTGCCCGTTTCCTTGTCTTCGAAATGCTGACGCTTGTACAGACCGACGAGACCGACGATCCGTTTCATGTCGTTCGGATTGGAATCGCCCGACGAGGCCTGGAATACAAGCGGCGGATTGTCATCGACGAGCGCGTTCATCGCGGCGCCGAGAATCGCACCCGAGACCATATCGACCGGAATTATGTCGAGAACCAGTTTTTCGTTTACGGGAATGATCGGCTGGCCGCGAAGAGCGATCAGGATCAAAGGCGCCGTCGTAGTGAACCCCTCGTTCCAGCCCGGGAACGGATATTGATTTGAAGATTCGACGATCGACGGACGAACGAGGACCTTCACGATGTCGTCCTGCTGGGCGATGATCTGCTCGGCTAGGGATTTCGAATATGTGTAGATATTCGTCCAGCCCCAGTACTCGGCACGCTCGGCACCGAGCTCTGTCGTCCGCTCGCGGATCCACATCTTGCGTTCGCGAAAGATCGCCGACTTCAGTTCCGATTCGTCGTCCGGATCGCGTCCCTCTTCGATAAAACGACAGCGTGCAAGCTCACGAAACTTCGCCGCCTGCACGGCATCGTCAGCTTCCTGTCGCGCCTGTTCGCTGAGCCGGGCGCAGTCTTCGACCTCGCGATTAACATCGAACGTCGTTCCGACCAATTCGTTCTTTCGAGGGAAATATCCGACGACCGGCTCATTCTCCCAGATCGCACCGCTTCGCTTCCCGGCAACAAAGCACGTCGAGACATGGACGAGCCGTGGCTTTTTCATCATCCGCGCCATCTTGATGATGTTGTTCGATCCGACGACGTTCGTCCGAAGCGCAGTCTCAAGCGGCGGGTTGAATGTGACGTTACCGGCACCATTGATAATGATGTCGGTATCTTTCATGATCTTCGCCGCCTCCTTTTCGTCGAGCCCCAAATATTCATTGCCGACATCACCGTTCACCGGAACGACTTTCGACTTGATGAACTCATCAAACTTGTCGCCGTACTTTTCGCGCAGCGGATCGAACGTCGGGCTTGTCACGATGCTTGTCCAGAATCGTGTGTTTGATTCGTGTTGATCGCGTGCCCGAACGGTCGTGTAGACCTTTCCGATATCCGGAAAGTTATTAAGCAACATCGACAGCGTCACCTTCCCGACGAAACCCGTCCCGCCGATAAAGAAGATGTTCTTACCCTTAAATATTTCTGTTGGTGAAAGTTTCATTTGCTGTTTGAAAATGTTTCTGGAAATTTCAACCGCGCCTCGTTCTCAGTCAGGTTAATCAAGGCCGGTGGTCCGCCCCCGTGCCAACCGCCATGTGGGTATGTTCGCATCCAATACCTGCCGTCAACGGGATCTTCAAACAGTGTCTCCCAGCCGCTCCAGTCGCGACCGATCTTTCTTAAGTAAGTTTCTGTCAGTTGATCAACTCGCAGACAAGGTTCATCACCCACAACCCGGTCGCCGGATTTTATCCAGTTCCCAATGATTTCTGTTTCGTGGGGATCAATCATTTCACAAGCGGCTGTGCCGCCCGATGAGCGGAAAGGCTCTGCCTTTCCGTACGGCAATTTAACAATCTGGGGAGGCTATGCCTCCGATTCGAGGCGGAGCCTCGTCA
Source organism: Acidobacteriota bacterium (assembly GCA_040006435.1). Lineage (GTDB taxonomy): Bacteria > Acidobacteriota > Blastocatellia > Pyrinomonadales > Pyrinomonadaceae > OLB17. The sequence continues at coordinate 17,776 of JBDTWZ010000037.1, read as the reverse complement.
AATTATGGGATCGGGCCGGTGAGCCGGAGGCTCACCGCTCATCGGGCGGCAGAGCCGCAAACCCAGTGCCAGTGTGTCGCTCAACGCGACAACTTTCAGAACTAATCACTCACATTACACAATCCGATGATCGGCTGATGCAGCATTGTGATCTCGGCGTTGCGGCCCATATACGAGCGTCCCATCGCGATCGCTTCGGTCAGATTGTCCGCTCGTTCCCAACCGAGCAGCTCGGGTACATGTGCATTTTCGGCACCGGCGACGATGACTTTGCCGATGTGCTGGCGGCCATTCTCACCCCAGTACCACATGAAAAACGGATGCGCTCCGTGATATGCGTTCCCGCGTCGATACATCTCGATGTACGCGGGGTTGGTCGCGAATTCGCGCTCGTATTTCTCACGCAGGAAAAACGCATCGCGCGATTCGGGCAGCAGTCGATGAAAAAACTCTATGTACGACGGATGGAAATTGTGATCGAACTCGTCAAAGCACGGATGTGTGATGATCATGACCCCGCCTTTTCGCAGCAGCGGCTTGTTCCGGTACATATTGAAGTGATACCCAAGCGCCATTACCTGGACGAGCAACGGATTCAGCGCCGAGTAGACGTTGTACGGCGAGATATCCGGAATGCCCGAGATCAAAATGTCGCACTGACCTTTGACCGGAATCTCGTATTGCCGGTAATTGAGTTCGAGTATCTTCTCGTGGACCGGTTCTGTTTTGCCGGCGAAGCATCCGATCAATTCATATTGCGCGGGGATCGCGTGCAGCATTTTCCGTCTTGCCCCGCGCGGCATTTTTGAAAAGGTGCGGGCCATCGCTTCCCATTTCATTCGGTCCATAAACGAGAACTCGTCCTCGTTCCGCGTCAGGATGTCATAGCCCTCCGGAAACATCTTGTTGTTGAGCGCCGTCTCGATGTGAAACACCTTGCACTGCTCGTCGACGAGTTTTCCGAGCCTGATCACCTTGTGATTTAATTCGGACGCCGGCGGATCCATGTACGAATGCGAATCGCGGATCGTCTGCGGCTCGTGATGGGCGCGAAGTGATTCGTAATCACAAAGTCCAACGGCAACTGACTTGTGCCCGCCGTCCATAGGAACGAGATTGATGTTCAGATAAATGAGCAGGTCGCTCTCGATCGCCCGTTTGTTTACCCGGAGCGGTTCGTTGTGTTTCGTGTGGCCGAGCGTAATGAGATTGTCGTCGTCCTCGGCGTCGTGGTTGTAATAGCGATCGGGATGATACTCGTTGAATATGTCCGCTCCGACCATCCGCTTCATTTCCCACTCGGTCATTTTTCGATGAAGCGAGTTGGCAATGATGAGGTGTATGTCGTCGACGCCATTGGCACCGCACATATCGAGAACAACTTCGAGCATCGTCTGACGCATGTCGGGCAATGCCATCGGCGGCAGCGGCAGCGATATGTCGTCCATCGCGATCGTCACGCGCATTCCGGGTTCGAGAAGCGCGTATAACGGCTCCATCTCGAGCGGATGATTGACCGCGTAACGAATTGCGGCTTCGCGGTTCGGCAAACCCTTGATCGGCGGATTCGGATAGATCACACGGGTCCCGATCGGGATGTCCTCGAGAATAAAATCCTCACCGTTCGGCATGATGCGCGGTGCGGAGTCTTTGTCGATGTACACGATCGATTCGTGTGTTTTTCTTCGAAGTTGGAGAGCCATAAAATCAATTTCAATATCGAAACTCAATATATCGGTCGGCGTAAGGAATAATTATTTCATTAGGATATTTTCCGACGAGAGTATCGTGTATGTTGCGCTCATCGATCTGCCATTCCGCCACCTCAGCCAAGTTAATATCACGATTAATCAGATTAATCTGGTTATCTGCTTTCTTAACCAAGATGAAACTTTCAGAAGCTTCACCACTATCAAACCTAGTTAAATAGTCGAGATGATAAATCGTTTCATTTAATTCCCTATCGAACTGTGGTTGAGCGCACCGGAACAATTCCCACGAACGAGCCACGCCAAACTCAAGTTGGTCCTTTCGTAGATCTTCAACAATGATCTTTTCCCAGTATTCATCACGTCGGCCCTGCGAAAGATCCTCTCGAATCTCGTCCAATTTATTGTTTTCGAGTCGTTCTCTAAATCTCTCAATCGCGGCGTTAATCAATATTACCTCGGTCTCATTCAACCGATACGAGTTATGTGGTGCAACGCTTACGAAGAAGAACCCTACGCCGTAAGCCATCACGGTCGCGAGAATTGTAATTGCGACTAGATACAGAACTGTCTTCTTCATTCGGATTCATCGCTCTTCGACGTTTGTCAGGCTACCGACCTCCTGTCAGTACCGCCTGCGGTAGCGGGCGAGTCGGTCTCATTCGCACTGATGAAGGCAAGATGCCTGCGTTCAAGTCGCGCTCAAATCATTTAAGATCTAAGATTGCCCAATCGTGCTGCCGCGCCGTCTGCTTCAATCTGAAGTCCGGGTTCACCGCGACCGGATGTCCGACGATCGAGAGCATCGGGAGATCAGATATCGAATCCGAGTAAGCATACGACTCGGACAGGTTGATATCTTCGCGTTCAGCATATTCGCGGATCCATTTCGCTTTTGTCGCAGATGCCATCACGGGCGGCAGAACGCGGCCGGTCGCGTAGCCATTCACGAACTCGAGGCGGTTGGCGACACAGTCGTCAATCCCGAGATGATCCATCAGCCGCTTGATCGTGAAATCCAGCGCACCGGTCAACACTACCTGTCGCTGGCCGATCTTTTTTCCCTGTGCGATCAGCTCAGCTGTTCCCGGAAAGATCGCCGGCTTCAAAACTTCCTCAAAAAGCTCGTCCGAGAAATACCGAAGTCGATCCTGCGAAAAGCCTGTGTAGCTTCGAAAAAAGACTTCGTTGAAAACGTTTCGGGAATAGAGATCGGTAATTCCGAAGAAAGGAAGCTTGGCGAGCGTGCCAACGCTCTTCTTTGCGGTCTGCCATAGGCCCTGTTGACGCTTCGCATAAAACCCGAGCGTGTGAACAAGGTTGGTGCTGACCAATGTCCCTTCAAGATCGTAAAAAGCAGCGGCTTTTCCGTTTTTTTTCATGCGAGCAGTGTGCTATGTTAATGACGCTTTTCGTCGAATGTATCGAAATACTACCACGCATTTGGAAAATTGTGACATGAAGCGGCGCAAACTTTACATTTTGATTACAATTGTAATTACATGGTGGGCACTTTCAGCGTGCTCGACAGATTCCACTGCCAGTATTCCGACAAGACGCGTCTCGTCTGAAGCCATTCAGACGGCACTCGCCGACTCGGACAATCTATTCACGCAAAGGGAAGATCTCGATAAGCTCCGTGTCGCGATCAAGACACTCGCCGCCGTCCGCGATCCTGATAGTCGTAATTTCCAGGTCGAATGGACGTTCGCCAAATACAATTATTTCCTCGCAAAGTTTACCGCCGATGAAGATGAAGCGGAGACGGCGTTCGGGCTCGGCCGCGACGCGGGAAGAATCGCTTCCCGTGTCGACCAGCAAAAGCCAGACGGATATTTCTGGTACGCAGCGAACCTCGGTGAGCTTTCAAAGCGAAGCCCGATCACCATCGGCCTGACTTCGGTTGATGACATTCAGGCAGCGATGAACAAGGTGATCGAGCTGCAACCCGACTACCAGGGCGCTAGCGCCTATGACGCTCTCGCGCAGGTCGAACTTGCCACCCGTCTAAAAGGCGGCGAAGCGCAGAAGGCCGTTGATTTGCTCGAGAAAGGCTTGCGGCTCGCCCCGGAGAATACGAATATCCGTCTCCATCTGGGTGAAGCTTATCTTGCCGTAAAGCGCGATCGCGACGCTCGGAAACAGCTCGATCAACTCTTGCAGATGAAACCGAACCCGGAGTACATTCCCGAGCATCGGGAGAACGTTGAGAAAGCCAGAAAGCTGATAGCGACTAATTTCTAAGTGCCTCTCGGTTCAGATTTTTTTGAACGCGGATCGGGCGGATGAGGCGGATTCCACGGATCTGACTCAATGTTAAGCTAGCTTTTTCCAATCCGCCGGATCCGCTCGATCCGCGTTCAACAGCTTTCGTAAAAAGAGATCAACTATTATGCGTCGTGCAATTTTTCCTGGTTCGTTCGACCCTCCGACAAACGGCCATCTCGACATCATCAAACGCAGCCAGCCGCTGTTCGACGAGATCATCATCGCCGTACTGAACAATCCGGACAAGCATCCGCTTTTTTCCGTCGACGAACGCTGCGAGATGGTCCGCGACATACTTCCCGCTGCTCAAAACGGAAATTGTAAAGTGTCTGTCGACAGCTTCGCCGGTCTGACAGTCGACTTTGCACGCAGGGTGGGAGCGACCGCGATTGTTCGTGGAATCCGTGCGGTTAGCGACTATGAATACGAGCTTCGCATGGCGTTGATGAACCGAAAGCTCGAGCCTGAAATCGAAACTGTATTTCTAATGGCGGACGAAGAGTTCTCCTACGTTTCTTCGACGCTGATGAAGCAGGTTTTCATACTGGGTGGCCGAGTCGCGGGCTTGATCCCCGAACTAGTTGAAACTCGTATGCGAGAGAAGTTAAAGACCCGATCATGATCCTCGGAATTCACCACGCTCAGATCACAATTCCCGCGGGTGCCGAAGAACAGGCCCGGGCCTTCTATTGTCACGTGCTCGGTTTGTGTGAGATCGCAAAGCCTCATGAACTCGCGGGCCGGGGCGGCCTGTGGCTGGAGGTTGGCGATCGGCAAGTTCACATCGGCACTGAAAACGGCGTCGTGAGATCTGCATCGAAAGCTCATGTCGCGTATCTTGTGGACGATCTCGATTCGTACCGGAACATGTTAGCGACGAATGGCATCGAGGTTATCGACGGTATTCAGATCCCGAACTCTGTAAGATTCGAATTCCGCGACCCGTTTGGCAATCGGATCGAGTTCATCCAGGCAGTGACAAATTGACAGTGCGTCCCTGAAAACATACCCATCTGCTGTTAGAATGTGCCTATGACGAACCCCTTTGCCGTCTCCGAACACGTCGACCGAATGCAATCCTCCTCAACTCTGAAAGCAGGTCAAATGGCCGCGAATCTGCGCGAGCAGGGTCATGACGTGATCGATCTGACGGTCGGAGAGCCCGATTTTGACACGCCGGAGTTCATAAAGCGGTACGCGTGGGAAGGATTGGAAAAGGGGCTTACGAAATATACGTCGTCAGCGGGTATGAAACCGCTTACTCATGCGATATCTGAATTTTATGAGGCACAGTTTGGAGCTGTCTTCTCTCCGAGCGAAGTCGCGGCGGCATGCGGCGGCAAGCAGGCTCTTTTCAATGCGGCGTGTACGCTTCTGAATCCCGGTGACGACGTGCTGGTCCCGAAGCCGTATTGGGTAACCTTCCCTGAGATCGTCACATTCTGCCGAGCGAACAGTGTCTTTATCGAAACGGAAGAGACCGATTTCGTTTTGACGGCCGATCAAGTTCGCGACGCTATAACCGACCGGACCCGCTTGCTGATACTCAACTCGCCGAACAATCCTACTGGCCGTGTGATCCCTTCGGATGAAATGCGGCGGATCGTCGAAACGTGCGCCGAACACGGCGTCTATGTTTTAACGGACGAATGCTATCTCTTCTTCGCGTATCCGCCCGGCGAAGTCTTCACATCGGCGGTTTTAGACCCCACGCTGCGAGAATTTGTATGCGTCGGCGGCAGCTTCTCAAAGACTTTTGCAATGACCGGATGGCGGATCGGCTATACCATCGCCAATGAAACGTGGACCCGTGCGATGGTCAAACTGCAGAGTCACTCGGCAACGCATCCGACGTCCTTCGTTCAGTACGCATGCGCTCGAGCTCTGCAAAATCGGAACGAAACGATTCAAGCCGTCGACCGGATGTTCAAGGAATACGAACGCCGGAGGGATTGGCTTATTCCTGCCTTAAACACGATCGACGGCTTCAAATGTGGGATGCCCGAAGGAGCTTTTTACGCATTTGTGGACGTCCGCGGAATGCTCGGCGACAAGTTCAAATCTTCGGCCGACGTAGCCGACGAGATGCTCAATAAAGGTCATGTCGTCGTTACCGACGGTGCTGGTTTCGGCGCGAACGGCTTTTTACGACTGTCCTACGCGACTTCAATGGAGAACCTTCACGCCGCTGTCGAGCGGATCGGAAACTTGACCAATTCGGCCGCCGTGCAGCCGGCATAAACGATGATCGAAGTAATCGGTTGGGCGAGTTCACTAATACTCCTCGCGACACTTATAAAGCAGGTTTACAAACAGTGGTCAGACGGCACGAGCGAGGGCATTTCGAAGTGGCTTTTTATCGGTCAGCTCGGGGCGTCCGTCGGATTCACGATCTACAGCTATCTTGTGGGAAGCTGGGTGTTCATGGTCACAAATGCGCTGCTTACTGTAAACAACATTATCGGCATCACCCTCTACTTTTACTTCAAACGGTAAGTCACACCGCAAAGACGATCTCACGCAAAATCAAAACCGCCCGCGTTAGCGGGCGGTAAAAGTTAGAAAGAGACGGGGATTGGAAATTGAACCACCCGCTACCGCCGGTGATTCTGAACACTAACGTATCTGCGTTTCGTAGGACGTCTTGATACGAAGCTGCTGACTAGTGCGGAGATTTATGTTCTTACCGCGCTCGATGATCACCGCCCCGACGCCAAATGCAGCACCGACCCCGGCTCCGACTGCGGCGCCGACTGGCCCCGCCGTGATCGCGCCGATACCCGCTCCGGATCCCGTCGCGGCACCGACCTTGATCGCATCTGGTTTGTACGTGCTTTTGCCGATAGCGGTCCCCTCACCATCGACACGTTTGACGTTATCGTCCTTCGCCGGCAGCACCTCGGTCATGATTGCGTCAAAGTTGCTCCATCGCGTGTCCGAAATGATTATCCTGTCGAATGAGAGCAGCATAGCCGAACGCTTCTTTATGCGGCCGGGTTTTTGGATCTTGTCGATGCGGCCCTCGATTATTGCGCCGACGATCTCATGCGGGGCGATGACCTTCGCCGTGAATTTATCGCCTTCCCGATTACGCTCGGTATCGAGCGGTTCCTGCAATTCAAGTATGAGCTCAGTATCGCGGGGGATGATGATCACCGCATCTTCCGTGTTTCGCGGATAGCTGACCTTCCGGATCACGCCGTCCGCGACCGGCGCCACGTCGGCGGGCTCAATTCGGACAGGTTGTTCAATCTCAGATTCCTCGTTGCTCGGTTCCGGCTCCACGACAGCTTCCACGGGCGTATGTGAGTCTGCTTGCTGGGCGCCCGAGCTTTCGACTTGCCTGACTGTGGCTGGCAACGCAACCGCTCCACGAAACCTTAGGCCGCTGGGAACGGCGGAGTCGAATGAACGCTTTCCAAATCCCGTTTCATAGCCAGACTCAAAGCCCTGTTTATAACCGTCTCGGTAATCCTCAAGCGAGCCGTAATCTTTGTTGTAGGCGCGTCTTGCGTCCAAGTACTCCTCGTGAACGCTAAAATCTTTCCCCGCGTTGTCGATCACATCGCGGTATCCGGCCATATAGCCGTCGGAATAACCGGTGCGGTAACCGCGTTGCAACGCGGCACTTACTTCCTGAGCGGTAGTCGTATGTAATGGCAGAGCCAGGAAAGATAGCAAACTAAGAGAGAAAGTCAGGGCGAGAGCTAATAAACTTCGGGTCAGCTTCATTTTGCCTCCTATGAATTTGTCAGCGATTGTTGGAACGAGAGAATGAATGTCCGGAAGATTTATACACTAGTGCTTAAGAAATTACAAGACTTATTAATCAGGCGCTTAAGCAACATCGGGTCCCGACCAAGTAAATCCGGCTTTCCGGCAACCGCTAACAGCTTAGTATTCTCGCTCGTTGCTTCACGCTCCGACTAAGGAAGGTCGATCTGTTAAAAAACGGACGGCGGAAATAGGCACATGTCCGCCGTCCCAGTTTGCTTTTAGGAGGAGCAAATAAACTCAGAAACTCTTTCGGAAAAGGTATGACGCCCGTATGAAAAACGTCCTGCTGTTGCGCGCGAAACCCTGCTCCACCTGGCCAGTGAACGGGTTGACGCCATTGAAATTAAAATTGTCGTTGTACCCGACATAGAACGCCGTTCCGGGGCTCGGATTGTAGCCGAAGAGAAGCTGCCCGGCGAAGTTGTCGCGAAGCGAATCGTAATCCAGCCTGGCCCGCGTGAAAAGGAACCGCGAGAACTGATATGTCGACCGCAAGCTGAGGATGTCGGAGTCGAATGCTCGGATCCGATTGTCGTTTCGAACAAGTCGGCTCTTGCGGTACCGTGCGGAAATCCGCAGTGGGTCGATCGGTTTTACTTCAGCGGATAATTCGATGTCGAACTGCTTCCCCGGCCCTGGGTCGCTGCGGTTTGTCGAGAAATCGAACTGGTTATTGATAAATCCGACGAACATGGAATAGTTGAAATACTTGTTCACGTTCTGATTCAGGTTGGCCGAATAGACCTGCTGCCAGGTTCCTCTTGCCGGCCCGCCGATAAACTGGCCAGGGCGTGTGTCGGTACGCTTCAGGCCAAATTCCTCTTCATAGACTCTTTCGTACGCCCCGGCCGCCTCTACGAATAGAAACATGTTTCGCTGCAGCGAAAGACTCGCGTTGGAACCGCCGCGCCATCGCTGCAAACGTCCCTGCCAGTCGTAATCGAGTCCACTGAACTGGGCCCAATTGGCACGTATGATGCTCGCCTTCGGGTTCGACTTCGTACTAAAACGGTTCCAGATAATAGCAAAATTAGTATCTGATCGTCGATTAAAACCTGCGTCCGAGCGGTAGAACTTGCTTCGCCCTCCGATCTCCGCGTACCACCCATGCCTGTCAGTCGAGTAATCGAGATTGGCGCTATAACCAATACCGTTTCCCGTTCGGTACCGTGTATACGTGCTCGGATTTCCGTTCAGCGAATTCGGATCGGTCTGGTTAATGACGGGGTCGAACGAACCCGTCCCGCAAATTTCCCGGTTGCGCTGAGCCTGGATTACGTTCAATGTTGGCTCGAACGCGGCGTCGAAAAAACACCGGCGGGAACTGGTACCGACGACCTGGAACGAGGACGACAATCGCGGATTCAACTTCAGTCGGCCATCAAATCCACCGACCAGATTCTTCTGCTCGGGGAAGGTCCGGTACGTACTGAAGAACCCGATATTGTTCTCTTTTCCGACATCGTGCTTGATGCGAAATATCCCAAACATCGAACTCTTACCGACAAATTCCCGGATCCGGGGCAGTAGCACGGGATTGTTAAGATCGTCCTCGCCATAATTCCCCGGCGCTTTGTCGAGTGCGAAAAGGAGCCCGAACGACGTCTTGTCGATCTTGCCGGTCACTTTCGTGGCGAGATCAGGGTCGACGATCGTCCGCGAATGGAAGATGCGCAGCGGAGATTGAAATATGTCGACGCCCTCGAGAAAGAAGGGCCGCTTCTCTTCGAAGAAAATCGGAAACCGCTGGTTCGCCGTGACGACCGGGGCGTCGGCCTCGATCTCGGCGAAGTCAGGGTTATAGGCGGCGTCCAAAGTAATATTCGGGCTAAGTGTGAATTTCGCAGTAACACCAATGTCCTGCTTTATCGGGTTGTTGACGAATCTGTCCGGAATCGCATTAGTAGTCGGAAACACCCGCGTACGTCGACCGGTCTCGCTGAGCGTTATGCTCGGCACGATCTCGAGCGTGCGCTCATACTTGATCTCGTCGAGGCCGCTGATCTTTCCATGCTTGATCAGAAACCCAGAGACATTGCGATCATCCGGTAGCCACTGGTCGAATTCGTTATTAAATCGATTGATGTTGCGGGCCGCGTTGAATCCCCAGAGCTTTCCTTTGCCCGCGGAGTACCGAAGTGATTTGAACGGTATCTTGACCTCGACCGACCAGCCCCAGTCCTCGATCACGCCCTTCGATTCCATGACAATGTCGACGGAAAAATCCGCGCCTTGCCCCTCCGTATAGATCCCGTCCTGCTGTATTCCGAGCGGGTTAAATCCGAGAACGTAAGCACGGCGTCGGTCGTTATAAGTGTCCAGCCACACACGAACGTTGTCCTCCCCGAAAACATTGTCGCGTTTCGCGACCGTTGCACGGATCTTGTCACGCTCGTCCCAACACTTGAACGCGATGTAGAGATGCTTTTCGTCGTACATCATCAGCACCTCCGTCGGTCTGGAGGGTGCAATGTTGTCGCCGGGACTCGTTTGATAAAAATCCTTGAATACCGATGCCGTCTTCCAGGCTTCTTCGTCGGGTCTTCCGTCGATCGTGATGCCGACTGGATCGATCTTTGGCACGCTTACCGGTCGCGCCTTTTCGGGCGGGATCTCGACTTTAGAATTCTTTGTTACCGTCGCTTGGACAATATTTCCATCTGCTGGAGCCGCGCCAGGGTTCGCGGAAGCGACTACGGCAGCCCCAGGAGTTGAGTTTGAGGCTGGTCCTGGAGCTACGCGACTACTTGTCTGGGCGGTAATGCCGACGGCCAGTAGGATCAGGAAAAACACCGGATTCTTCATGACTGCACCTTTCGAATAAACGAAAGAAATCGGGGACGAAATAATATGCTGACTAGAACGTATTTTCGGTCAGAAAGTTTCAAATAAATGTCCGGAAGAAAGAACCAGACGTGAAATTTATCAGTTTGAATTCACCGTCGCGGAGCTTCGCACGACTAGCTTGCCCCCGTTAAAGTCGAAGGTGAATTGAGAGCCGCCTTTGCCAAGGCGCCAGATGTGCTCGCCCTCACGAACCACACTGACTCCTTCAGCCTCCACCTCAGTATTCGATACGAAACTCGCGTTCGTGTTCTCCGGCAGCGTCAGTGTTACGGTTCCATCAGTCGCCTTGGCCGAAAGCTTCTTGAAGTCTCCTTCGAGGAACACGTCGCCGCATACTGTCTGCGAATCAAAGTCCCCCTTGAACCCAATCACGCGAACGCGAGCCTCATTAGCCGACAGCTTCAGCTGCCCACTAACGTCTCTGACGTTAATTGACTTGTTTTCGCCCTTCAACTCAATTTCTCCTGAAACGCCATCGAGACGTAACTCGCCATCCGTGATGATCTTTAAATTAGATTTTCTGGGAACGTAAACTTCGATTCGCACGCGTTCGGGATCGAGCTGGAAGGCAGGCGTCATGAAGGTCCGGGCGGCGGCGTTGCCAATGACTTTCAGTGTAACCACAGAGTCTTTACTCTCTTCGGTAACGGTCGCCGGTTGACCGCTCCGTCCAGCAACCTCTGTCACGACATATTGCACTTCGGACCTATCCCAGCCGCGCACACTAACCGAACAACCTTTGGCTTCAATATTGACTCTCGGTTCGCCTTTAACGGGAAATGTGTTCCGTTTCTTTCCGACTGTCGGCGGTCCAGAAGACCAAACCGCCGGACGCATAAGGTCCATTTCGGCCCGACTTTCCTTCATGCTTTCCTGTATTTCCGCTCGAATCTTCTCACCGTCGACGTCGATCTTCATCTTTTCGAGCTTTTTCAGCTCGTCGATCTTGATCTTTTCGACTTGCGATCCGACCGCCTCAACAACTTTTTGCGCCGCTTTCATCGACTCCGCCCTGGCCTTCCGGGATTCACGCATCGCACGCGATACTTCTCGATCAACCCTAGCGGCGTTAGCGCCGCTCGATTCATCGTAGGAATTGTTATCCCAGTTTTCGTCGGCCTTTTTATTGGGAAGCAGGTTCGTAGCAGGATTCGGCGACCGTCCATCGTTCTTACGTCCGATCGACAACTTACCATTGACACTGTTCAGCTTGATCTGCGCTTCGCCCGTACCAACGCGACCGTACAAGTCACGGCCGACGTATTGGCCTTTCCGCACCGGCAGTCCGAAGTCGTTCGTTATGTTCCCATTCAACGAGTCTGCTTTGATCGTCGCACTTATATCCGATGGAACAGTCAGACTCACCGAACCGTTCACCGTACTAAGATTGATCTTGCTGCTGCTATCGACCCGATCGAAATCCGCGGTGACCGTTCCATTCACAGTTGAAAGATTTGCAGCACCGCGAAGATTTGTTGCGACGACATTGCCGTTCACGGCTGAGACTTTCGTAACGTTCGTAAAATTCGAAACGGTGACCGAACCGTTCACGGTTTCGATCTCGTTCAGGACAGCGGCGCGCGGCACGAAGAGTCGAAATTCGACGTCGAGACTTCGGTTTCGGTTATCGTTGCGTTTTTCATTCCACTTCCAACTCTTATAGTCCGCTTCGACGCTGAAAGAATCCGGTGTTGATTCGACTCTTATCTCGACGTCTGCCAAAGTCTCTTTGCTGTCGGCTATTTTTGTCGCCTCGAGCTTTACTTCGTTGGAATCCCACGCCTCTACCAAGATCGATCCGTTCACATTGGACACGCTTACATTGCCATTTTTCGAGAGCGGATACGTCTGCTCGAATTTTTCTATCTCGTCGGAGACAATAACCCTTGCCGCTAGAACGGGCGCTCGGTTATGCTGCGACTGATTTAGAGCCTGATCACCATTCGATGAAAACAATAATCCGGCGAATATTAATGAATATAACCAACTCATAAATGCATCTCCTTAACGCAGTTCTGCGCGGGGTGTTCCCTATCTAAACCTAATACACCGCGTTAAGCCGATTCATGACAATTATTTTCTACTTTAAATTACACTCTCCAGAACCGTAGGTTCAGGCTTCAAAGCTCGGGATTCACATGCGTGCCGTCGATAACTTTGCAACATGTACTGGACTAGGATGCATCTCTACAAGGCCACCTTAAACAGTTTGACGCAACACCTTCCGTATTTAATTGCAAAATGTGACGAGGCGAGTCTAAATGGAACCGGAACGCATGTATTTTACTGCTGGAGGCGACGGAGAGAACGTCCAAGACGAGCAATTTTACATCTTACAACCCTTTTGATAACGTATAAAGTTTAATTGGCGAGGGCGCCCGCGAGGAACGTGATGAACTTAAAAAACACCCGGCTACACATCTTGCGTGAAGCGGAAAATCTAACCGCAAAGGCAAGGACGGGCGTGTCTCTTCACTGTCACACTGAGCACTCCAACGAGATGCTCGACTTCGTCCCGCATTACGCTGAAAAGCTTCCGATCATTTCGATATTCTGGCGAAAGGAACAAGACAAATACCTTGCGAAAGAAGGCAAGGAAATAGATTTTTCAACCGCTTACTGGTCTCCGCCGCTTACACCAAATGCGGTTTACGAGATCGAAAAGAGTCAGATCAACGGCGCTGGCCTTGAGGCGATCGTTTCCCTCACCGACCACGACAGCATCGACGCAAATCTCCGCGTCAATGCGCAACACGACACGGGTCGAGCGCCGATTTCGCTCGAATGGACTGTTCCGTTCGATTACGGATTCTTTCATGTAGGCGTACACAACCTGCCGAACGATCGAGCGATCGATATCACCAAGTCTCTGTTGGACGTCACTTTTGTAGAAGAGAACCACACGGACGAAAAGCTGACAGAGGCGTTCGCGATGCTGAACGAGCTGCCGGGCGTTCTTGTTATTTTGAACCATCCGCTGTGGGACATCGAGATCGTCGGTAAGCAGCGCCATGACGCTCTGCTGAAAGAATTCATCAAGCGGCACGGCCGCTGGATACACGCATTTGAAATTAACGGCTTTCGATCATGGTCGGAAAATAAATCCGTTATCGAAATGGCAGAAGCGCTCGGGATACCCATCGCGACGGGCGGCGACCGTCACGGCTGCAAACCAAATACCGTGATCAATCTGACGAATGCCGACACGTTCGAAGAATTTGTTAACGAGATACGTATCGAAAAACGAAGCGAAGTTGTCCTGATGCCCGAATATGAGCATCCGCTTCATTCGCGCCAGCTTCAATCGTTCGCCGAGATCCTGAGTCATTATCCTGAGTTTGACGATGGCCGGCAGCGGTGGTTCGATCGCGTCTTCTTTGATAACGGCGATGGACAGGGAGTTCGGAATTTGGCGTCACATGGGTGGCGTCTTGGCGGACCGAAATGGCTTCGAGCTGCGATTTGGACGCTCGGTTTCCTGGGCAGTCCGCGAATGCGGCCATTTTTCCGCGTCGCCCGAAAGAAAAGAGATCGCGTCCCCCGCGATGCTTCGAAGACAATATTCGAGATCCCCGAGCTGGAAGAGATTTCGAGAAGCGTTCCGCAAGAAAGCGCTTCATAGGATTTTTTGGAAATTAGAAAGAATATGCGGCGGGACTATTCCCGCCATTTTTTAGTTGCAGGTTAAATTTGTGGAAGATTCTTTACGCGTCGCGTATTTCCCCGACTCATTTCTCGAAGTGAATGGCGTTGCAATGACGAGCAACAGGCTCGTATCGTTCGCAAAAAAACGCGAGCTTCCCTTCATAAACGTTCACGCCGGGCCTAAGACCGAATCGGTCACGGACAGGAACTTCACGTCATTATCCTTAAAGCGCTCTTTCGCGTCTTTCGAAATGGACGAGGGGTTGCACTACGACCCGTTCTTTCAGAGGCACGTTGGGTTCGTCCGGCGCGAGCTTGAACAATTTCGACCCGATGTATTTCACATCACAGGTCTGAATGATGTAAGCATCCTTGGCGCTTACCTCGCGTGGAGGATGGACGTCCCGCTTGTCGGCTCGTGGCATACGAACTTGCACGAATATGCGGCAACCCGCCTCCGTGCCAATCTCAGCTTTTTGCCAAAGAAACCTCTCTATAGTCTGACGACATTCTTAGAGAACAGGATTCTCGACGGAGCGAAACTCTATTACAGGATGCCCCAGAGGCTTCTCGCTCCAAATCAGGAACTTATCGACATGCTCGAAGCAGGCACGGGCCGAAAGGCGCACCTGATGATCCGAGGCGTCGATACCGAACTTTTTTCACCAAACAAACGGACCGCGAACGACGGGATGTTTCGATTCGGCTTTGTTGGGCGCCTTCGCGCCGAAAAGAACGTACGATTGCTCGCCGAACTCGAAAAACGTCTACTCGCGGCCGGAAAAAGCAATTTCCGTTTCCTTATTGTCGGCGAAGGAAACGAGAGGGGCTTCCTGAGCGAACATATGAAGACCGCCGAATTGCCGGGATTTCTCGAAGGCGAAGCGTTGTCGGAAGCGTACGCGAACATGGACGTTTTCGTTTTCCCCTCCAACACGGACGCCTATGGAAACGTGGTTCAGGAGGCGAATGCTTCCGGCGTGCCTTGCATCGTTACCGATCAAGGCGGGCCGAAATTTATCGTCCAGCAAGGCGAGACCGGATTTGTTGCCAAAGACCTTGATGGGTTTGTGAAGTACTCGATCCAATTGATCGACGATCCCGAAAAGCTAACGCGAATGAAGAAGATGTCGCTCGATTTCGCGATGACAAGATCGTGGGATTCGGTCTTCGAGACCGTGTATGAAACGTATAGAGAGGCCAAGGACTACCTGGCGGATGTACGGCGGCGTCAAAAAGCGGCTAAGATGCAGGCAGACTCGCATGCGTAAAAAGTATTCGTTCCGAATTACTCTATGCCGGAAAATCAAGTACTGAAATGTGCCAGCTGTGACGCGGATCTCGTTGTCACGCCTGCCGCCTCCGAGATCGTCTGCGGAGTTTGCGGGACGCTGCAGTCCATTGAAAAGCACGGCGGTTTTAGCGAAGTGGTTGAGAATTCCCCGGCTCCGCATCGAGTTGTAGATGTCTTTCGATATCTCGTGCGCCACCCTATAGAGATGTTGATCTGGCGCTGGAACTGGAAAGCCGCGCTATTCAGCGGTGTGCTGCGAAGCATGATCTATCTCTTCACGCACTTGAAAGAGGGCTGGCGCGCGGCTCTCGGTGCGATGTCCGTCGAATTCTTTTTTCGGCTGATCGTTTCAGGTGCGAGCGGTTCGCTTGTCCAAGCATTCCATAACGCCGCGCCGGTGTGGCTCGCGACCCTTTGCATAATGATCATGCTACCGGCATTTAGCCACATGATCGAGTTCACGCTTCATACGCTGAACGGTGATGTAAATAAAGGCAAAGCGATCGTTATCTCGATCACATTCTCGATAATTTCCGCAATATTCAATTTGTTTGCCATGCGGCGCGACGCACTCCTGGTAAAAGACGCGCGGGCCCAATCGCTCGGCCAGGATCTTATCAAACTGCCTAAGATCGTTGGTGAGTTTATGTTCTATCCTTTTGTTTGGTTTTGGAATCGAAGCAAGAAGAAAGCCGTTGCCACTACTGATGAGCTCACGCCAAACTCTGATCTGGCGAACCGCGAATCATAGTTTTTCGCCCGCGCTGATGAAGTCAGTCCACATCACCAACTACTATCACAAGAACTCGGGCGGCATCAGCACTTCCTACAACAACCTGCTTGCCGCGGCCGGACGTCTCCGCAGACATGTGCGGTTGATCGTACCCGGCGAAGCCGAGACCGTCGAAGAGGTCAACGAGTTCGCAAGAATTTACTACGTGCCGGCTAAATATTCGCCGCTGTTTGATAAGCGTTACCGGATAATGATGCCTTGGCAGTACATGGTCAAGGATTCGATCATTCGGCGGATTTTACTCGAGGAAAGACCCGACTTGATCGAGGTGACCGACAAATACACGCTCAGCCTGTTGGGCGTGATGATCCGCACAAACAATTTCAAAAAGCTCGGGCGGCCGATCCTCGTTCACTTTTCTTGCGAGAGGATGGATGACAACGTTGGTTCGTTTCTGACTAGCGGCCGTCTGGGGCGATGGTTCGCGAGACGGGTGATCGGAAATTACACGATCCCGAATTTCGATTATCACATCGCTAACTCGATTTATACGGCTGAAGAATTTTACGATTCGCTTTCCGCGGAAAAGAACAAGAACCGAAGCGACGCGTTCTTAAACTGGTGCTGGCGTTTTTTCAAAGCGCCTCGCGTTCCGGCCAACGAACGCATTTTCGTATGTCCTCGTGGAGTAGATTCGGTCTTGTTTTCACCCGAACGAAAGTCGCAGGAAGTAAAACGTGAGATGCGCGAACGGGCCGCGATTCCGCGCGACGCGACCATTTTGCTATACGCCGGCCGCATTTCTCCGGAAAAGAATGTCGGTTTGCTGGTCGATCTGATGAAAATTCTCGCCCGCGATCCTGATCACGATTTCCGTCTGCTGGTCGCCGGTGCGGGGCCCCAGAGCGAATGGCTTTCGACGCAGGGCGACAAACACGCTCCGGAAAAGATCAAACTTCTCGGACATCTCGACAAGGAAACACTGGCGGATTATTACGCAAATGCCGACGTTTTCGTCCATCCGAATCCTAAAGAACCGTTTGGTATCGCACCGCTCGAAGCGATGGCGTCGGGCATCGCGACGGTCGCACCAAACGCGGGCGGGATTTTGTCCTACGCGACGAACAAAAACGCCTGGCTTGTCGAACCGACGGGAGAAAAGTTTGCGTCGGCCGTACGTGAGATCATCAATGATCCAGAGCTGCGCGAACGCAAGATCGCTAATGCACTAGCTACCGCGCGTGCAAATACCCGGGAAGCGTCGACCGACCGACTGTTTGCGACCTACGACAAAATATACGAACATTTTCAAAAGCACAGAGATCTCTTCGTCGATATCGACGCCGTGAAGAATTTTGATTTTGTGGACGAGATTCTATCTGACACCTGATGACTGTTGACTGATCACCGACCACTGACCACTGACCACTGACCACTGATCACCGACCACTGATCACTGACCACTGACCACTGACCACTGACCACTGACCACTGACCACTGAC
>JBDTWZ010000036.1:0-20405 GCA_040006435.1 Acidobacteriota bacterium | reverse complement strand
AGTGATGAGTGATGAGTGATGAGTGATGAGTGATGAGTGATGAGTGATGAGTGATAAGAGGCTATTCTTCGACACGCGAACACCGAACACCGAACACCGAACACCGAACAACTACCATTAACGATCAAGTCGAAAATCCATTTCCTGAACCGGTCGAGATCGAAATAACGGACTCACTTGACCTGCACGCATTCTCACCGCGAGACGTGAAGGCTGTAACGATCGCCTACCTTGAAGAAGCCCGGGCAAAGGGATTTACTATCGTTCGCATAATTCATGGAAAGGGTATCGGCGTGCAGCGCGAGATCGTGAGAAGTGTGCTTGGAGAGACAGATTTTGTTAAAGGATTTAAGGCGGGCGACGGATTCGGCGGCGAAGGTTCTACCGTCGCTACGTTCAAAAGCTGATCAACGCTCTTCGATCAAGTCGGCCCATGCCTCTTCATCATCGAGTTCGGGGTACGCGACCGTGAGCAGATCGTTTTTCAGTTTGAGTTCGTGTTCTGCCTCCGCCAGTATTTTCGCCAGGCGGCGACACTCTGCTTCAAGTTCGTGCACATGCTTCTTTCGCTGCCGGTCCAGGCGGTCCAGATAGAACATATACATCAACTGAAGCCCCGCAACTCCGGCGAGTGATAAGCAGAGACCGATGAGAACGTACAACAACATCGCTCGATTTTGGATTCTAGATTTCGGATTTTACATCGACAGCAGCTACCATATCGGACCCGCAACCCTTCAATCCAAAATCCAAAATCCAGAATCTAAAATAAGTATACTCTTGACCTCTCATCCCGGAAAAGTAAAAATCGAACCAAAGCGGAATCATGCACGAAGATATCGTAAACACAATGCCGATGCGCCGATCCTTGACCGACGAGAGTTTTTTGTCACATCGGGCTTCGCCGCTAGTGCCCGGCCACTTCGGACGCAGATGATGACTTCGGAAGACGCCTGAAACCGTCTAATGGCTTGGTTCAAGAAGAACGGCGCCGCGTGAAATATGAAATCGCCGAGTAATTGAACGTCTTAGTTAATTGATTCACATGCAAATTCAAACGCAGCAAACACCAAACTTAAAGCTTGTTTACACGCTCCTTTGCGATGACGTCCGAATAGAGATGGGAAACAAGATCTCGCTGATGGGAATCTTCCAGAACATCATGGTTGAACGCCTGCCCGTTTCGCTTATCAAATTTGCCGTCATCAATCATTGGTGTGGCGAGGGGAATCATCAGACGGAGGTACGGATCCTTTCCCCCGACAAATCGAATCTCGTCGTTACGTCACAGCCGACGGCGATCGAGCTGGCCCCGGGCGGGTTTACGGATAATGTTAGCTTTTTTGTGAACGTCGTGTTTCCAACTGCTGGTACATACTGGGTGCAGACGCTGGCCGACGCGGTCGTACTTGAAGAATTTCCGTTGATCGTTACTGACTCCGGCACTCTGAACGCCTCACAGCCGGCCGAAGAGATCTCGGAGACGATCAACTAGGGTAGAAAGTAAAAACTAAAAACTAAAGAGTGAAAAGAGCCTTTGCCTTATGCCTTTTACCTTTTAGTTTTTAGTTTTTAGTTTCTTACTTGTCCGCCCGTGAAATATCCAAGGTAATCGCTGTCCGATAAATACCGGCGTTTGAGATCTCCGATATGTCACTTGAGCCAGATACGCCCTTGTACTTGGCCGTCACGCGAACCTTTGTCACCCCCGCCGCCGGTCGAAACGTAAATTCACCGCTGACATTCGTATAGGTGCTGCCGAGATTTCGGGTCGAACCATCGTCGTTTATGCGTTCAAGCTCGACCTTTGCTGCCGTAACACTCGTTCCTTCGCGAAAGAACACGCTGCCTTTAATTATCAGCTGAGTTCCCTGGTCGACGGACAAGATCAAACGGTCGCCAAGGTCCCGAACATTGCCGTCTTTGATCTCCACGCCGAACTTTACTCCGCTCGCATAACCGTCAGCGTCGAATACGATGTTATATTTCCCACGCTCGAGGCCCTGAATGACAAACGAGCCCTTTGAGTCGGATCTAACGGTTTTGACATCTTTACCTTGCAATCGTGCGGTAACTGCAGCTCCGGCGATAGCTCCGCCCTTGATATTACGCACCTTCCCTTTGACCCCACCCTGCGCGAATACGGACGGCAAAAAGCAAAAGGCGGAGAGGGAGAGGAGTAATAAAGCGTTTCTCATGTTCATGGGTTAAGCGGCCGACGACTCGTTATGAAACTCGTTGGCTACATCATTGATGATGTCGTCGAGGCTCCGGGTTGGCTGGTAGCCGATCATCTGCCTGGCCTTCTCGAGGCTCGGAACACGCCGCCGCATGTCTTCAAAGCCTTCGCCATAAGCTTCTTCGTACGGGATAAACTGTATCTCGCTCGAGCTGCCGGTCAACGCGATCGCCTTCTCAGCGAGCCCTTTTATCGAGACTTCTTCGCTGTTTCCGAGATTGATCACCTGGCCAAAACACTTCGGATCATCCAACAGCTTTACCAGTCCCTCAACGATGTCATGAACATGGCCAAAGCAGCGTGATTGCGTCCCGTCGCCGTGAACTTGTATGGGCTCGTTTTTGATTGCTGCGTGAACAAATCGCGGTACGACCATTCCGTACTGCCCCGTCTGTCGCGGCCCGACGGTATTGAAAAGGCGGACGACGACGACCGGCAGGCGAGTTTCCTTGAAATGCGCCAACGCAAGAAATTCGTCCAACGTTTTTGCACAAGCATAGGCCCACCGATGTTTGTCGGTCGCGCCAGTCAAAAGGTCGTCGTCCTCCTTGAATGGAACCGAGGCGCCTTTTCCGTATACTTCTGACGTACTGGGAATCAATACTCGTTTTCTGTATCGCGAACAAAACCCAAGAACGACGTCGGTGCCGCGAAAGATGGTCTCGATTGTCTTTACGGGCCGCTCCATGATCAGCTTGACGCCGACCGCGCTCGCCATGTGATACACGCGATCAGTGTCGCGGATCAGCTCCTCCATCAGGCTCTCATTCAGAACAGTGTCAATGATCAGACGAAAGTGCTCGGTGCCCTCGAGGTGTTCGACGTTTGAATAACGGCCTGTAGATAGATCGTCGATGACGGTGATGTCGTGGCCTTCGGCGATAAGTTTATCGGCGAGGTGGCTTCCAACAAAGCCAGCACCGCCTGTGATAAGAATTTTCATATGAGTGCGCCTGGTTTTAGCCAGGGTGATTTGTCGCCTGGGGCGACACATTCCCAACAAGGTCCTTAAAATACTCGACCGTCTTCGTCAGCCCTTCCGCGAGCGGAATTTTGGGCTCCCAGCCCAACAAACTCTTCGCGCGTTCGATGTTCGGCTGGCGTTGTTTCGGGTCGTCCTGCGGCAGCGGAAGATATTTGATCTTGATCTCGCTCCCGATACACTTGCCGACTTCCTCCGCCAGTTCATTCATGGTGAATTCTCCCGGATTGCCGATATTAACCGGCAAATGAATGTCGTCGGCTTTGGCATTCATCAGCCGAATGATCCCATCGACGAGATCGCTGACATAACAGAACGAACGCGTCTGCGTACCGTCGCCATATACGGTCAACTCCTGTCCACGCAGCGCTTGTACGACAAAATTCGAAACCACGCGGCCGTCATTCTCGAGCATCCGCTCGCCATACGTGTTGAATATCCGGACGATCCGCGTATCGACTCCGTTCTGCCGGTTGTAATCCATCATCAGCGTCTCAGCGACACGCTTACCTTCGTCGTAGCAGCTTCGCAAGCCGATCGGATTGACGTTACCGAAATAATCTTCGGTCTGCGGATGGATCAGCGGATCGCCATAAACTTCGGAGGTCGATGCTTGCAAGATCCTCGCGTGGACGCGCTTCGCCATCCCGAGCATGTTGATCATCCCCATCACACTCGTTTTGACGGTCTTCACCGGATTGTATTGGTAATGAACCGGCGACGCCGGGCATGCGAGATTATAGATCTGATCCACCTCGAGCAGGATCGGCTCGGTCACATCGTGACGGACCAGCTCAAACTTCTTATCGTCGAGCAGGTGCGCAATGTTCAGCTTTCGACCGGTGAAAAAATTGTCGAGGCAGATGACTTCATTACCTTCGGACAAAAGCCTTTCGCACAGATGCGAGCCGATAAACCCGGCTCCGCCGGTTACAAGTATACGCATATACAATTAACCGCCGAGACGCAGAGACGCCTAGCAGGAAAAATCCCTTTTGGCTTTGTATTTTGCATTAGAAACGTTCTCCGCGTCTCCGCGTCTCCGCGTCTCTGCGTCTCGGCGGTGAAATCTCATTTTAGATGCTTTTCGAAGAAAGCCAAAATACGCTCGTATTCGTCGGTCCAGCTCTCCGGCCGCACGAAGCCGTGATTTTCCGAGGGATAGAGCATTGTCTCGAAGTATTGGGTCTTTCCGAGACGGATCAGTTTCTCCATCATCTGGATCGAATCCTGTACGTGTACGTTGTCGTCCGACATGCCGTGCAGGATCAGAAGTGGCCGTTCGAGTTTGTCGGCGTAGGTGATCGGTGAGCTCCGTTTGTAGGCTTCAGGATTCTTATCAGGGAATCCCAGCCGCTGTGCCGTATAACCGGGTGAGGCCGCGTAATAATTCTTCCAGTCGAATACCGGGCGTAACGCCGCGGCAGCCGCAATCTTGTTTGGAGCCCTTTCTGCAAGCATCGCCGCCATGAATCCGCCGTAGCTCCCGCCATAGACACCGATCTTCGACTCATTTACGTTGTAGTTCTTGACCATGAAATCGATCGAGTCGATGTGATCGTCGAAGTCTTTGCCGCCGAGAAAATCGTAAACGTCAGTCCGCCAATCGCGTCCGTAACCCGCCGATCCGCGATAATCGATGTCGAGCACGACGTAACCTTTCTGCGTCAACAGCTCGTTGAACATGAACTCGCGGTAGTAGTTGTTCCAGCCGTTAATAACGTTCTGAAGATACCCTGCACCGTGCACGAATACGACCATCGGGTATTTCTGTTTCGCCTTTGAGTTGAGGGTTGTGGGGAGATAGATCTTAGCGGGTATCTTTTTGTTGTCGCGGGACAGAATTTCGAGGAACTTTGGTTCGGTCCACTTGCGCGCAACGAATGCTGCGGGAACGGTTTGTGTCAACTTCCTCGGTAGTCGGAAGAGAGTCGTACACGGGGGACAAACGTCCCGAGCAAAGAGCTCGCCGGGCTTGTCCCATCGCGATACCTCGTACAAAAGAACGCTCTGACCGTCCTCGTTCAGCTGTGGAGAACCCATCATGTTAGAAGTTTTAAGGAGGGGTGATATGGCGAGCTTTCCGCTGGACTTCTCAAGATAATAGAACTGGCGTTCGGTGGACATATCTTGCGTTGACATCAATACGATCCATTCAGTTCCAACCCATTTTGCCCACTCGACCTGCCAGGTTCCCTTCGTCAGCTGCGTGATGTTGACCCTGCCCGTGAATCCTGGCGGACCTTCCGCAACTCGCTCGCCGTCGGCGGACACACTCGCTACCACTCGTGTTTCTGCCTCAAGTTTGCCGAGATATAGATGATTGAACCCGTCTTTCTCCGAACCGAAGAAAAGCTGGCTCGGATCTTTCGGATTCGCTTCAAAGATCGAAGACAACGACGCCTGCCATTTGTCATCGGTCTCCTCGATGATCGGAATGATCTTCTCGCTCTTGCTGCCGACGTTGTAGACGTAGAAAAGTAGACGGCGTTTCGTGTCCTTATCGATCCGGTCGATGATGAGACTTGAATTATCCGCCGCCCAGACCATCCGCCTGATGTTACTAACACCTTCTGGTTTTGGAAGCTTGATCTCGAACGGCGTCTCGCGACTTCCATCCGCCGGTGCGACGACGACCTTCTGATCCGTCCAGCCGCGGCGAACGTTCGGAGCAGCCGTAAACTCGTCCAGGTAGTTCGGAACCAGGAGCGCCTTGTTCTTCGAGCTGTCCGAGACGATGTACGCTATCGACGTTCCCGGTTTGTTCGGCGTCGGGTTGAGAACGGAAATGAAGTTCGGCGCGTTACCTTCGCGCGAGATCTGCGTCAGCAGAGAATTCGAGATGTCCAGCACGAACAGATTCCCGGATTGGGAAAAAAGAATTCGTTCATTATCCAAAAACCGAGCACCGGTCTCAGGCGTCTGCGTTTTCGTAAAGCGTCGAGCCTTGGCTTCACCGATGGTCAGGATATACAGATCGCCGCCGTACGAAAATACGATCCGTTTCGAATCGGGCGACCATTCGAAAGTTCCGAACTGGTTTTCGCGTATCTTGACGAAATCGTCTCGCAACGCCAATCCGTAATCGAGCTTGTTCTCTTTCTCAGGTGGGCGGCTCGGGGGCGGAAGATCGGACGGGCTGAGGATCTTTACCGGATCACCCCCCGCCGTCGAAACGAGATAAAGATCGCGTGGCTGCTTTGCTTCAGCATTCCAAAGATAGACGACCTTTGTTCCGTCGGGCGAAAGCTTCTCACCCTCGACGCGCATTCCGGCGATCGAAGGCTCGGCCATTATTTCGCGAACTGTTAGCGTCTGCGAGAAATAGCCTGTGCTACAGAAAAGGACAATAACGGAAAGATAGATTGAGAATCTCAGCGAGCGGTGGAGGTTCATGGATTAGTCTTCGTCTAGTTCAGAATCGCGCAATGCATAAAGCACTTTCAGCCCTGCCTCGTCCTTTGGTCGGCCGGAAGCCTCCTTTGCTTTTATTAAGCCCCCAATGGAGAGAATCTGCGTCGCAAAGCTGTCGAGGTCTACGCTTATAGAATCTTTTACCAAGTCGTCGTACGCCCCGAGGCCCTTCACTTCCCCAAGTAGATCGACGTCACCCATCGAAGTTTTGAAGGTAAAGTTCGCGCCGTGTTGCAAGGTTGACCAGTCAAAAATAAATGGCAGTTTTTCATCAAAACCGCGAGGTCGTGGGTTGAGCGGCGCCAATGCGTCGTCAAGTTTCTTCAAATTATCGCGGGTTCGGTCATAGCAAATATCTAAATCTTCGGTTATATAATTTCCGCCGTGACTGCGGATGGCTATCCCGCCGACGATGACAAACTTGACACCAGCCTGACTCAAGAGCCGAGCGACCTCGAACAGGTTTATCATAAGGCCTTTGTTTTCTTCGCCGCCTTAGCCCGCCGCATTGCTTCCTCGAACCGCAACACGGAGTTGACCGCCTGGTCGTTCGCCTTGATCCGTTCGGCAGGTGTCAATCTTAGATTCTCAACGATCTGGGTAAGGTCGATCCCATATTCGCTCGCCGCCGCAATATTCCCGCCAGGCCGCGGATTCAAAAGTTTCTCCTCGGGTGTTCGCTTTTTCATGATCTTACTTTTACGGCAATTCGAGCGCTGCGGCACGCTTCTCAGCCTTCTGCGCTTCGGTTAGACGTTCGTATTCGTATATAGCATTTTCCCACGTGCCGTACATCGCGTTTGGCAAAACGATGAACCTCTTGCCCCAAAGGTCTCTGATCCTATCCGTTTCCGCGAAGCGTTCGGCGATCGTTTTTTTCTCGAAGGCCGATGTGAAATCGTCAAGGTTATCACCGACGAGCATAACGATCCGGTACTTTTCCGTGACCACAGATCGCCTGGCGTCCTTGCCGGATTCGGCGGTGCGAAGCAATAGATTCTCAGTCGAGACGTCCGCGAAGCCCGCGCTCTTTAGATTGTCCAACGTCGCCTGCTTCTGAACTTCGTCCCGGTTCGAGATATAAAAGATCTTTACGCCTTTCGTCAGGGCGTAGTTTAAAAACTCGACCGAACCCGGAACCGCCTTTGCCTTACGCAACTCGCCCCAAGTGTACCAATCCTTTGTGTTGTACGGAGTATTCGTCTTTATCCCAAACGCTTGGGCGGGTGAGTTATCCAGCACCGTCTCATCAATATCGACGACGATCGCTCGGGGCATCTTGCGTTCTGCTTTTGCGAGTTTCTTCAAACTCTTTCTATCGAAGTCCGCATCAAGCCGCAGTCTCGCGATATTGAAAGCCTGATACGCAAGAGCGCGGTACTCGGCCGCCTTCTGGACGTACAACACCGCCGCGACCTGATAGTCGAGATCGGATTCGGCGGCGGGAGCGGCAACTTGCGCCGTCGAAACCGTGACAAAATATGTCGAGGCAAACGTGCTCACGACAAACGTGAGGCCCAACAGGTAATTTCTCGTTATCATAAGAATTTGTTTGGAGAGTATTAACGAATCGATTATAAATTATCCATGCCGGAAAAGCCGAAGCACGACGGGGCAGAGAAGAAGGATACCTGGTCCGAAGATCAAAAGGAACACGAGTATTATTACGACGACGCACACGGCTATGAGGTGTACGAGCCGGAGGAGGAGCGAACCGGAGAAGACGCGGAGACAGGGAGACCCGGGGACGCGGACGAGGATGTTTAGCTCCGTAAGTGCGATTTAGTGATTGCGTCGCCCTTCAATTCTAAGCCGATCCATACCGCTCCGCTTCCCTTGTCTTCGCCTTTGCCGCTTCGATTTCGCGATCGCGCGGTGGAGCATTTGTTACGAGCGAGCGCAACAGATCTGCGGCGGCTTGATTGACTCGCTGTACGGCCAGATTGAAAACGTCTTCATTCGCCATTGAAGGCTTTGTAAAGCCGCTCAGCTTTCTCACGAATTGCAACGATGAAGCTCGAATCTCGTCCTCGGTTGCGGGCGGCTCGAAGTTGTGGAGTGTCTTAATATTTCTACACATAACCTAATTAATTTTCATTCGCCGCTACCATGCGGCCGCGTAACGATCTTGAGCGAAAAAGCAACGAGATCCTTTTGAAGCATAACCTTACACACTTTCCTTACGCTTCCGTTTTCTCTATATCAACCGTAATACTGCGCCATTTCCCTTGGCTAAAGCGAATGACACTAAGCACGCAGCGTGTGGCATGGCCGGCTAGTATTGCGAGCCAGATATCCATCGCCTCAAGCGTGCCTGTGCTTTGAATGACAAAACAAATTCCAAGCGGAATCGCGACCTGCGAGATGATAGAAATGTACAGAGGACTCTTCGTATCGCCCGTCCCTTGCAG
This sequence comes from Acidobacteriota bacterium, assembly GCA_040006435.1. Classification (GTDB taxonomy): domain Bacteria; phylum Acidobacteriota; class Blastocatellia; order Pyrinomonadales; family Pyrinomonadaceae; genus OLB17. The sequence continues at coordinate 11,359 of JBDTWZ010000036.1, read as the reverse complement.
TCCGCCGGTATACGTTAAAGCGACAGCAATAAAAACGCCGGAGAAAGCAAGCACGCGGAGGAGGGCCGTTCCAATTTCTACGACGGCGGGATCGACAAGACCGAAGATCGCGAGAAGCTGAACAGGAAAGAAGAAGAAAAAGAATCCAATGAATGCGGCCCCTAACATTCCGAATCTCGCCGCGGCGTGGACCGCCGCCTTCGCTCTATCCGGATTTCCCGCGCCCAGATTCTGACCGGCAACCGAGGCGGCCGCGCCCATCAGACCCATCGATGTCCATGTGATCAGTGAGAAGAGTTGAACATACGACACGGCGTAGGCGGCTTGAGCGGCCGCACTCTGGGCGAGCGAGCCGATGAACGAGAGAAGCAGGACGCCGCCGATATTCATGGCAATGCCCTGGATTCCAGCCGGTAGACCAAACTTGAAAAGCTTCTTTATTACGCCCCAGTCCGGGGCATAGCTTCCACCGCGCGGGAACGATACGACCCAACCACCATGCCACAATTTCCACAATGCATAGAGCGACACTGACCCCGCGGCGATGCAAGTTCCCATCGCCGATCCCATCGTGCCGAATGCCGGAATCGGCCCGAGACCTCGGATCAAGACGATATTGAGGATCAAGTTGAGGACAGTCATAACGATGCCCAGGACCATCGGCGTGCGAGCGTCACCCGCGGAACGTAGAGCGCCCCCAAGCATGAAAAAGATCAGCATTCCACCACTGAATACATACATGATCCGAAGGAAAGGGAGGGCTTCGGTCTGCACTTCGGGAGCGGCGTTTACAAGGTCAAGAAGATACGGAGCAGCGAAATAACCAACTGGCGCAAGTATGCCGAACGACATGAAGATGGCTGTCAGGAATGCCTGGTAAACGGTCCGGTTTACCTTTTCTTCCTGGTTGGATCCGGCGAAACGGGCGACCATGACGCTCATCCCGATAAAGATCGAGGAGATAAACACGATCACCACGATCCAGAGTTGAATGCTTACACCGATCGCCGCATTTGCCCGAGCTCCGATAAGATTTCCGACGAGGGCGTGGTCAACCATTCCCTGAAGGCCGCCGATGGCATTTGTAAGCATGGTCGGCCAGGCGATCTTCCAAACGGAACGGCCAAGTGAGCCCTCAACGATCGACCGGTCATATCGCGATTTCTTATCCGGCGGCGGGGGAATAACGTCGTCAAATTCAGATACTGGTTGTGCTATTGCATCGGGCATTAGAATCTTTTCTTCTCGTCGTACACCTTTATGCGGAGGGCGTGTGATTCGGCCTCAGCAGCGGCTTGAATGCATCGCGATAATAATAGGCTAGAAAAATATTTCCCAGTGTCAGGAAGATCGCAACCGGAAGACCCGTTCTGTCGAGAAATAGGTGGACGAACAGAATGTTCACGATGATCGGTGAGAGGATCACTAAAGCTAAGGGGACGAACCTGCCGGTGACAAGAAGCAAGCCGCCGACAAGTTCGGTGCCTTTTAACAGCGTGAAGAAATATCCCGAAGCTCCAAGACCATCGTTAAAGGCCTTTATTGAGCCCGAAAGTTCGGGCGGCGGGAACAAATCCAAAAAAAACACGATTGAACCCAACAAAAATACCAGTCCCATCAGCGTTCGAACGATGATCATTGCAATCTTCATATTGGTCTCCTATCGGGCCTGGATCCCGGGCTCGCGATCACTCACCGTCCCAGGCTAATTATTTGTCGCGGTGATATGCCATCTGCGAATTTCCGATTGCGAATAAATCGTAGAACGAACAGCGGCGGCGCGCAATTTCAGCTCATTGGATTTTTTTGGGCATTCGGCCTCCGCGGGATTCCGACGTTAGCCATGGATAGCATCAGAATTTTCCAAGACGGAAACGCGAGAGCTATTCTAGAGAGAGTCGCATAGGGACCCCACTCGAGCACTGTCGCGCTTCCGTCGCAAGGCTCCTATAACTCCGCGATATACGCGTCTTGGTGGCCGCGTTCACGTATTTAACCAAGTAGTAAAAGACAACCATCGGCAATCAGTGTCAAGCCGCGGAGAAGCCACCCGCGAAAGACGCAAAAAAAAAGGCGAATGGGAACAATCCCATTCGCGTTCTATAGATTCTGTGTATGTTCCGCTGGAGGATCTTTCTGCTACTTCTTTGGCCGTTCGTTAGCTTTCAAGACGCGCTTACGCAAACGGATCGACTTCGGCGTCACTTCGATAAGCTCGTCGTCGGCGATGAATTCGATAGCACGTTCGAGTGACATTTCGCGCACCGGAACAAGCCGCATCGCTTCGTCGGCGGATGTCGTCCGCATGTTTGAAAGTTTCTTTTCCTTGATCGGATTTACATCGAGATCCACAGCACGCGCGTTCTCGCCGACGATCATCCCCTCGTAAACCTTGACCTGCGGTTTTGTGAACAGGGTTCCGCGTTCCTGCAGGTTGTAAAGCGCGTATGTGTTCGTTTCGCCCATTCGATCGGACACGAGCGAGCCGGTCGCGCGGCCCTTCATCTCACCCTGCCATTTATCGAATCGCAGAAAAAGGGTGTTGAGCAGACCGGTGCCCTTTGTCTCGGTCAGAAACTCGCCGCGAAATCCGATCAGCCCGCGCGAAGGGACTTCGTATTCGAGCCGCACGCGACCCGATCCGTTGTTGATCATCTTCGTCATCTGGCCCTTGCGTCGGCCCAAGGCTTCGGTGACTACACCGATAAATTCCTCAGGAACGTCGATCACGACCTGTTCGATCGGCTCCAGCGTTTCGCCGGTCTTTTCGTGTTTCTTTGTAATAACTTCGGGCTTGGCGACCTGCAGCTCATAGCCTTCGCGACGCATCATCTCGATCAAAATTGCGAGCTGGAGCTCGCCGCGTCCCGAGACCTTGAATTGTTCAGAGGCGATCTCGTCCTGCGTTATTCGAAGAGCGACATTACCCAGCAATTCGCGGTCGAGTCGGTCTTTGATCTGCCTCGAGGTAACGAACTTTCCGTCGATCCCCGAAAAGGGTGAATTGTTGACGCTGAAGATCATCGAGATAGTCGGCTCGTCGACGGCGATCACCGGCAGCGGCCGCGGATTTTCGACGAGCGTGATGGTCTCGCCAATATTGATATCGTCGAACCCAGCAAGCGCAACGATCTCGCCGACGCCCGCTTTGTCGACCGGCGTGCGGTCGAGTCCCTCGAAAACAAACAGCTCCTTGACGCGTGTTTTCTGGGTCGAGCCGTCGATCTTCGCGACGATCACTTCCTGATTCTTTGAGATCTCGCCCGAGAAAATGCGGCCGATAGCGAGACGGCCGACGAACGGGTTGTAGTCGATATTTGCGACAAGCAGCTGCAGCGAGTCGGTCCGTATCGCGTGCGGTGCGGGGATAGTTTCGAGTATCTGATCGAACAGAGGCTTGAGGCTTTTCGATTCGTCGGCGAGCTCCTTTTTCGCGATGCCGTCCCTTGATACCGCGTAAAGGATCGGGAATTCGATCTGCTGATCGTTCGCACCCAGATCGATGAACAGATCGTAAATCTCATCAACGACTTCTTCGGGACGAGCATCCTGACGGTCGATCTTGTTGACCAACGCGATCGCCGGCAGCTTTAGCTCCAACGCCTTGCGAAGCACGAATCGTGTCTGCGGCAGGCAGCCTTCAGCGGAATCGACGAGCAGTACAATGCCGTCCACCATTTTCAGAACGCGTTCGACCTCGCCGCCGAAATCGGCGTGACCCGGAGTGTCGACGATATTGATCTTGTAGTCGCCGTACTGGACCGAAGTATTCTTCGCCATGATCGTGATACCCCGCTCGCGCTCGAGATCCATCGAGTCCATGACGCGTTCGACGACCGCTTCGTTCTCGCGATAGGTTCCTGATTGTTGGAGCATCGCATCGACCAGGGTGGTCTTGCCGTGATCGACGTGGGCGATGATCGCTATGTTTCTAATCTTGTCTGTGCTTACCATTGTTGTGATTCCAGGCCCGTAGGCAAACAAATATAATGACCGATTGAGCCTATAAAGACAAAAGGCCGGACACTTCTGCCCGACCGTTCGAAATTCATGCGCCCAACTTTACCTCACACGTTCTTTGTCGATCACGAGATTGTTGTCCACACTGAACACACCGGAAACCCCGTGTGCAAGGATGTTCATCGTGTTGTAATCACCTCGATTCGAAACATAGCCTTCGAGCGCAACGTGTCCTCCGTCGACGATCAAACGCACCGAGGGACTGTTCGGCCACAGATATCTTGACAGCCCACCACTTCTTGCGAGCGTTCGATACAGACGGACACGGATCGAATCGTCAAAGCCGCCGAGTGGAAGAACCTCTATGTTATTTACGACCCGTTTCACGCCGTCTATTTTCGCAACCGAACGTTCGGCGTCCTTACGATTGACCGCATTCCGAACCTTTCCGTCCAGTATTACGGTATCGCCGTTTACCTGATAACCGATCGCGTCGAAGATCTCGTAACGGGGTAGCTTGAGAATCCTTTTCCGCACCTGATCTTCCATCGCCCGTGTTGAGCCCGCCGATGTAAAGGTCTGCGCATGCGCGGGAATAAGCGATGCTGTCGCCAAAAACAAACTCACTGCCAAAAACATTTTTATTAATTTCATGATTGGTTACCTCCCCATAAACCTCGTCACAATAATGAATAATGACAGTGATTAGACGAAAACTTGTGATCAAGAGGATGCCCACAAAATTGAGAAAGGTCTGTAAAAATCGCTATCAGACGCTATCGAGTCCTGTCTGCCGGATCGCTTCGTAGAGCACCACACCGACACTCGTCGAAAGATTCAAGCTTCGGACATTTTTATTTGGCATCGGGATGGTCAGACAGCTCTCGGGATCTTTGTCGAGAACGTCCCTGGGCAAGCCGCGCGTCTCCGGCCCGAAGACGAGACAGTCCTCGTCGCGGAAGTTCCACGTTGTGTATGACCGTCGAGATTTCGTCGTGAAGTAAACGAAGCGGGATTTCGGAAGCGCGGCACGGAGGTCTGAGAGATCGATGTGACGATGAACTTCGACTTCGTTCCAATAATCCAGCCCCGCTCGTTTCAGCGTGCGGTCATCCATTCGGAAGCCCGTCACACCGACGATGTGGAGAGGGGTGAACGTTGCGGCACAGAGGCGGGCAATATTGCCCGTATTAGGCGGGATCTCGGGCTCGAATAACGCGACGTGCAGCATTGGATATCCTTGGTCCTTTGGTTCTCTGTAAGGGTATTATGATCCAGTTTTTAAGAAGATCTGAGCGTATTATTTCAGGGAAAGAATCGTAGGGAGCCTGCATGGAAAAACCCGATTCGTGACCCGTACCGAAGCCGTTCTCCGCTTTAGAAGGGATTTCAAAGCTCCATCCGGCGCCAAACGCGATTATAGTTTTTGCTCCGGGAATAGCCAATTATCACTTGCCGTGCATCCTTATTTTCGGGCATATCATCAACTAACACGGACTTAGGCGGCCCTTAACAATTATGCTACAATCCGTGATTCGTAAACCTTCGCACGCCGTCATAGGAGAAATTTAATCAGTGATTTTGCGTATTAAGGCCTCATCGTTAATTTTGCTTGCCATGTGTCTTGTCCAGTTCACATTTGGACAAGCGGCTGTGGACTCTAAGGCTGAAAAGAAACCTGCGCCGGTCGCGTCGGCTAAAGACCCCAAGGGTGTGACGGCAGAGCAGGTCGCGGAATCGGCGATCTTCGTCTATGGCCTCGGCGGCGGGCGAGCGATATTAAACCAGATCCGAAAGACAGCAATTGAGCACGGTAAGCTCAGCGTGACCAATCTCGAAGGACGGACGGAGCAAGCAACCTATCAACGCTGGACCCTCCGAGCGGAAACCCTGGACAAAGAGAAAGTTCGCCTGGATCAGGAATTTCCAAACGCAAAATATTCCCTGGTCTTTAACGATAAGATTTTTGGGATCGTGGACGATTCCGTATTCACGCCACGCGAAGACGCGTCAAAGGCATTCGAGAATCAGATCGTTCACGGGCTCGAAGCTCTCCTGCGCTACAAAGAGAACGAATCCAAGATCGAATCGGCGGGTAAGGAAAAGATCTTTGGCGTGGAATATTACTTGCTCGATGTCACCGACAAGCAGTCGCGCCGAACTCGCTTTTACGTTTCTACCAAACGACTCCGCGTCATGATGCTCGATTACGAGGACGCCGGTGTGAGATATCGCCGCAAGTTTTACGACTATAATTACGCGCAGGGCACGCTTGTTCCATTCCGTACGACCCTGTGGGCAGACGACAAGCTCGTCGAGGAAGTCGAAGTCGGGACGGTTACATTCGGACAAAAGATCGACGAGACCCTCTTTTCTGCCGGCTAATATTTTGCAACTTTAGTTTGACTGGTTTGTGGAATGATTCGCTTTCCCGAATCTTTTCTTTGGAGAAAACCATGGACCTGTCAAAACAAATCATCGCTCTCGTTCTCTCTCCGCTCGTGCTTCTCGCCTTTGGTTCGTTCGCAGTCGCCCAATCTGACACCGTACATCAACTTGAGCCGAGCTACGAGGTAACCCTTCACGTGGTTATTGGTTCAAACGAAGCCCCGACCAAAAATGATCTCCCGGCAAGTCTCGCGGGCATTTCGAAACATGTGAAGGGCAACTTCTCGTTTTCGAACTATCGGCTCGCAAATACGTTCGTCGGGCGCGTTTCGAATACCGGTACCATCGAATATAAGAGTGTGTCGAACATTCTCGGGCAAGAGACGGACGGAGAGTCGCAGACGTTTCTCGACTGGTCGCTGGGCAACTTTCGTGTATTACAGAACGGTTTCCAGGCGAGATCGTTTCGATTTGGCGCTCGGGTGCCGATCAGGACCGGAACTTTGAAGGACCCTTCGGGTGTAGCGACACCGGTCGTGAACTATGAATCTATCGGCCTCACTATCAGTATGATAGGGCTTCCGGAGAACACTCCGACGTTGATTGGCACGATCAGTTTACCAAAGACGACGGGAACTATTTTTCTCATTGCGACGGTTAAGGCGGCCGGGCTGTAATATTGGATTTCTTAGTGACGTTTCGCAACTTTCGCGGCCGGCTTGCGTGTTTCAAAGCGGGTAAGCCGTTTTGTTCGGGTGGCGAACTGTTGTAAAAAAGTATGAATGTATGGCATTGGACACAATCGAATCCAGCCCAGCGGAGGTACGAAACCACCGCGTGTCTGAAGAAAAGCTGTCCGACCATGCTCTTATTGAAGCCACGAAGAAAGGCGACGAGTCTGCGTTCGCTGTCATTATCGACAGATATCGCAACCCGATCACGAACTACCTCTATAGATTTTTGAATGATTACGAAGAGGCGGTCGATCTCGCTCAGGAAACGTTTGTCCGGGTCTATTTCGCGATTGACCGCTATCACACGGACTACGCGTTTTCGACATACATTTATCGGATCGCGACTAACCTTGCGATCAGTGAAATTCGAAAACGAAAGCGACGGACGATCTTGTCGCTGACCGGGCTTTTTCAGACCGATGCGGACGACGGTACGGAGTTTCAGCCGACGGACGGCAAACCGCTACCGGATAAGGACCTGATCGACGACGAACGCGAAAGAGTTATCGCACGGGCTATCGCCACGCTGCCACCTAAGTATCGAGTACCGGTAATTCTTCGTGACGTCGAAGGTAAGACCTACGAGGAGATCGCGGGGATATTAGAGCTTGGATTGGGAACAACGAAATCGCGGATCAGCCGGGCAAGGGCGCTGCTAAAAGAAAAACTAAGGAATTATTTTTAGGCATGGATCAAAGGGAAATTAATAATGGTACGAGCAAGTTTGATGAGCTCGATGCGGACGGCGGCGATTTGGCGAAGATGCTAAGGGCTCTACCCCGCGTTGACGCTCCTGAGAATTTCATATTTCGGGTAAAAGCCAGAATCGCTGAAGGATCGGCACCGCAGGCACGGCTCGGCGCGTTTCTGAAACTTGCGATGCCTTTAGCTCTCGTACTCGTTGTTGCCGGGTTCGCGGTTTTCTACGGCACGTTGCCCACTCAACCCAAAACCGACATCTCGGACGGTTCGGTACGGACCGACCTACCGATTGCGGCACCTCAGCGCGAATTGTCTGCTCCTCAGCCTGAGGTCGACTTCGAGCCCGAGATTTCTAAATCGGCGAATCCGCAGTTGGGACCGGTTTCCGTTAAAACAGAAGTACCAGGCCCAGTGAGCCGAACAGACGGTTTCCGACGTGCGAATCGCGCTCAGGGCGGTCCGATCAGCAGCGTTGACAGTGCACTACGATCGGCGAATACGATTTCGCCGCCCGGTTTTGAATCTACGAGCGTCACCCCGAGCCTCAACGCAAACACCGGCGGAGCTGAGACCGCGGTCCGGGAGGTGTTCGAAATGCTCGGCATTAATGCTGAATTTCTCGAGAGTGGTTGGAAAGTCCTGTCGTCGTCCGCAAACAGCGCAGCGGATCGCGCCGGAGTTCAGGCAGGCGATGTTATAGAGGCTGTCGATGGGCAGGTCCTGGAGCGAACGACCACGTTCAAAGGCGGGTTCGGCGGAAAAACTCTTCGTGTGCGGCGCGACGGTAAGCAGGTCAACTTAAATCTGGGAAATTAGAAATCTACTGCGGCTGCTTTAACGCATCGACCTTCGCGTCTTTTACTTCGGTCGAGAACTTTCGATAGTCGTAGGAGCGGATCACCTGATTCAAATTTATTCCCTTCACCAACAGCACTCGTACCGAGAGATTGATATCTGCGGTTGAAGGCAGCCATATCTCATCGTTCACCCGCTCCTGCTCGAGCGTGAAGGATGCTCCTTTTTTGATCTTCGCGACAACGCCGCCGCCAACTTTATAGCTGTCGAATAAGAATGCTTCGAGCCGAGCGACCTGCTTGTCCTTTTCGTCTATCCACATCGCACCGGCGGTTTTTCCGAAAAACTTCAGCATGCTTTTCGCATTTTTGTAATCGAAGTCCGCGTTCGGCTCAAAATCGAAGACAATAACGTCGCGCCCGCGAAAACGCTCGCGTCGGGGGTTAGTGAGCGTCGACGCTTTCAGCACCTCCGCGATCGAGATGCGCCGTTCTTCTCCTGAAGGCGGGCCACTCGATGCTTCCTGTTTCTCGATCCGTTTCTCGATCTCCTCAACCTGTTTCCCGGCATCCTTGTCGGCTTCTTCCTGATCGCGTGGCGACAGCGGCTTTCCGTCTTTTTCGATCAGACGCTTGATCCGGTAACCCTTGTAGAAAGATAGCTGGTACGTCGCCGATTCCTTGTCCCGAAGCACACCGTCCTTGCCAAGTTCGCGACTAGCCGATCGCTGAAGGTACGAGTAGGTCTCGAGAATATTTTCGACCTTCTCCTCATTTGCCTGAAGCTCGGTGAGCAGTGAGGGAATGTCCGGCAGTGATTCGCCCGCAATTTTCGGAAAATCAAACTCGGCTCGTGCAAGCCGAACATTTTGCCTGATCTCGTCAAACAGGGCTTCGTAGATCGTCCCGTCGATCTCGAATTTCACACCGTACGGCTGGAGGACCCCGCCCACCGAGCGGTAATCTGAATACGAGAAACTGCGTGCAGTGCCCCCCCTCGAGATTTCCTCTCTCGCGAGCAGTTTCGTAGCAGTGTCGAAGAAGAGCTTGATCACGGAACCTTTTGTCCCACTGATAGTGACGATATTCGCCGGCCTTCCGGCGACATCGGATATTCCGCCGAAGCTTATGCTCGACTTTTCTTTTTTGGCGTTTAACCAAAGCGAATTGCGAAATGAAGCTTCGGTCTGGGCAGCAATACTCGCATCGCCCGTCAGGGTTCGGAGGCCGCTACGCGAATCGCGAGTCCAGCCCGATTTCCCGTTGTAACCGGATTCGATCTCAAAACCGCCAACATCAAAGCTGAGATTATAAAGATTGGGCCGCGTCGTCTGCATGAGAATGTTGCCGCTCGCTCCGTCAGCGATACGCCTGACGGTGCCTTTCCGCTGCCATGTACCGGCGCTCTGAAACGCTTTTACACCGCCCATTGCCTTTTCCGCCTGGGCGAGGATTTTTGACGGTGACTGGGCAACGAGTGTTCCCGAACTTAGCGTCAGGATCAAAAACAAGAGGTTTAACTTCATAAGCGAAATAAGAACCGTGCAGCCGAAACAGAGCGTCTCGCATGCTTTATCGACGCCGGGATTTTACCGGTTCGTGTCGCGTCGACGTGGGGAGAAGAAACAGGCCGAGCAAATAAAAGGCGATCGCAAAAAACTGTATATATCCCGTACCTGCGGAAAATCTCGGCAAGTCCAGGGCCCACGTGAAAGCCTCTTTGGCCGGATTCTCGAATATGCCCCGGAGCCAGCTTTCGCTCGCCGGTGCAGTCAGGTTCGCCAATACGAGATATTTCACGACGAACGCGAGGCCGAACAGCGCACCCAGACTCCGTAATAACTTTTTTGTGTCGAAGTCGGAGAAAAGGTTATTCCAGAGTGTCCAGAAAAAACAGAAACCGACAACCCAAAACGGCAGGCCTTGTTCAGGCAGCAGTGAGTTGAAAAGTTGAGCACTCGCTGCAAATAACGCTATGAGAACCGCCCCGTTCGCGACGTTCTTCAGAATCGGAAAGTCTTCCGCAAACCATCCGTCGAGTTGAATAAGTCCGGCTCGAAAAAACAAGGCGAGCAAGATCGCGGCGAAGATCAGGCACAGCAGCGCCGGCGTTAGAAAGACGAACGACGCATCGACCGCGCCCAAACGGAGCCCCCCGAGCAGTGCGACAGTCACGAATATCCAGGGAAGGGCAAGATAACGAAGAAACGATCTCTGGTTCGACGATGTCGTTTCCGATCTAACAGTCGTGACCATGACGTCGGCCGTTTTGTTTACAGCAAGGTCCTCGCGTTCGTCGGCGAAAATCACGTCGCCGGTCGCAGTCGTGATCTCTTCGTTTTCGGTTTTTGTTTCTTCCATCGGGATCGGGCTGTCTGGCTTATTTTCTTTCACGCACAAGTCGCAGCGGATTGAAATCATCAGCCGTGATCTTCATTCCTTCTTCGAACTCGTTGCGCAGTTCGGCGGGCGTGCGAAGCTGCAGATTTGCATCGTCCGTACGGTAGTTCGGATCGAGCATTGTAACCCGCTGCACCGATTCAAACCCCTGTTTGAAAAGAGCATCGTCATTCGAAATGCGGCCCCACCCCTGCCGGTAAAAAGTGTATGCAATGTAGAACTGCGTTTTGGGATCTCGCTTTTCGGGATCGGCACGCTCGAACGAGTCGCGCGCGGCGATAAAATTGTCTTGCCGAAATGCCTGAAGTCCGTCATTAAATTTCGCCTGATCTATCTCGTAGGTTCCGGTCATGACCTGGCCTTTCGTCACTGCATTCTCGA
>JBDTWZ010000035.1:0-20855 GCA_040006435.1 Acidobacteriota bacterium | reverse complement strand
AACCGGACATTTGATGTGCTAATAAAACCGGACATCTTCATTTGCTAATAACACAGCTTATTGGATGCAGCTTAGCGACTTTGACTACCAACTTTCGGACGATCTGATCGCTCAAGAGCCACTCACCGAGCGTGACGGTTCGCGAATGCTTGTCGTAAACAGGGCGACCACTTCGTTTCGTGACGAAACTTTCGCCGCGTTTCCGAACCTGCTCAACCCGGGCGACGTGCTGGTATTAAACAACACGCGCGTCTTTCCTGCGCGGCTGTTCGGGACTTCCGATTCAGGTGCTCGCGTTGAGATATTTCTTGTGAACAGAATGTCAGACTCCAGTTGGGAAGCGCTGGCTCGGCCCGCGCGCCGTCTAAAGGAAGGAAAACTCATCAGGTTCGGATCGGATCTCGAAGGAACGATCGCAAAGAATCTGACGGAAGGGCGAGTGGTCATCGATTTCAATTTTGTCGGAGACTTTGACGACATTCTGAGCCGCGTCGGACGCACACCGCTGCCTCCATATATCAAAAGAAATGCGGGCGAAATTGACCGGGACCGCGGAAGGTATCAAACATTGTACGCAAGATCCAGTGGGGCGATCGCGGCACCAACGGCGGGATTGCACTTCAGCGACGACGTACTGATGCGGATCACAAAAAACGGTATCGAGATCGTTGAGATAACGCTGCACGTCGGATACGGAACCTTTGAGCCCGTTCGGGCGGACGACCTGTCGCAGCATTCCGTTTTGCCTGAACGCTATGAGATAGGCGAGGAGGCCGCCGCTGTGTTGAACTCGGCCCGGTCCGAAGATCGACGCATCGTCGCCGTTGGAACTACGACCACGCGCGCTCTTGAATCAGCGATCACGAAAGACGGAGAGTTCGTCGCCGGATCGGCGCTCGCCGATCTAACGGTCACGCCCGGATATCAATTCACGGCGGTCCGCTCTCTGCTGACAAACTTTCACCTGCCGCAAAGCTCCTTGCTGATTCTGGCTTCAACTTTTGGCGGGCACGAACTTATAATGAATGCATATCGACACGCCGTCGCATCGGCTTACCGGTTTTATAGCTACGGCGACTGTATGTTTATCGAGTAGAACTTCTATGGCCGTGCTGCAAACGATCCGAAATTTCCTTGTCCCGCTGGGAGCCGGCGAACCCGAGATCGTCATTCCGGCGCCGGCGACCGAGTACGAGGTCCATCCGCTGACGGACAAGAATTTGAGCGAGGTGTTGCGGCTGAATGTGCGCTGCTTTCGCAACGGCGAGAACTATACCAAGCACACGTTCAATTACCTGCTCGGGGAACCGAGAAACTTGAGTTACCAGATCGTGAGCTCAGAGGGCGAAATGGTGGGATTTGTTTTTGTGCTGGTCAATGAAGACGGCTCGGCCCATCTGACGACTATCGGCGTTGCACCGGAACATCGCCGCCGGCGGCTTGGAAAGCGTCTTCTTATTCACGTCGAGAGCTCTCTTCGGCTGCGCAGGATTCTCACCATTGTGTTGGAGGTTCGGGTCAGCAACACTTCGGCGCAGAGCCTTTATCGCGAAGCCGGATATACAGTCGTCCAGCGGCTCGCGAAATATTACAACAACGGAGAAGATTGCTACTTGATGATGAAATCTCTCGCCAACGGCTCGTCTTGACATTTACCCTTCCCAAAATCTACCCCATCACCGACACTCGCATTTCCGGACTGTCCCATCTGGAGCAGGTTCGTCGTCTCATTCTCGGCGGTGCCACGCTGATCCAGCTCCGTGACAAATATGCACCGGTGGGCGAGTTCTATCGATCTGCCGTCGAGGCAGTCGGATACGCGCATCAACGGGACGTAAAGATTATCATCAATGACCGCACCGACATTGTGCTCGCTGCCGACGCCGACGGCGTGCACCTCGGGCAAGACGACCTGTCACCCCGGCATGCCCGGGACCTGCTCGGCCCAACCGCGATAATCGGATTTTCAACTCATTCTATCGAGCAGGCTCGCGACGCACTTGCCATGCCGATCGACTATCTTGCGATCGGCCCAATCTTTGCGACATCAACAAAAGACGACGCCGATCCGGTGGTCGGGCCCGGCGGCCTACGCTCGGTCCGAGAACTGGACAGAAACTTTCCAATTGTCGCGATCGGCGGGATTAGCCGTGACAATTCCGCCTCAGTACTTTCGTCCGGAGCCGATTGCGTTGCCATGATCAGCGATCTTATTTCCGACCCTTCGACGATCGCGGATCGGATGCGAGAACTGCGGAACCTCTAATTTTGGTGTGGCTAACAATGTTGTAAGTCTATAAAAAATATATTGCATTACCCTCAACGGTCGCGTAGTATACGTGTTGGAGAAACGGTTGCCCGCCCAGGCCCTTCCATTCGCTCAAGTCTTTCCTTTCCGTATTTCACAACTTTTCCGGGAGAAATCCACCTAAAATGAGTTTGCTTGATGTAGCACCCATTATTGAGCAGATGTTGTCTGTCTCGGACAACGTCAGCGACCTCAACTTCTCGTGCGGTCAAAAACCGCAGGTCGAGATCAGCGGCACGCTTTATCCCTCGACGCCGCTCGGGTTGGGCCGGTTGTCGGCATATCAGACGGAGATGATCGCGATGTCTATACTTCGCGACAACGCCGAAGCAGCCATTCAACTCGCTAAGACGCGGACATCGGATCTGAGCTACGCGCTTCCCGGAAAGTGCCGCTTCCGTGTAAATATTTTCCAGCAGCGAAATTCGTACTCGATCGTCATGCGTGTTATCCCGACCGAAATACCGAGTGTCGAATCGCTGAATATTCCTGCGCAGCTCGCGGAAATCTCGAACATAAGGAACGGCGTCGTGCTCTTGACCGGCCCGACCGGTTCGGGAAAAAGCTCGACCCTCGCGGCGATCATCGACCGCATCAACGAGACGAAGGCATATCACATCGTAACGATCGAGGACCCGATCGAATTTCTGCACAATCACAAGAAAAGCACGATCAATCAGCGTGAAGTCGGCGCCGATACGAAGGACTTTGCCTCGGCATTGCGGGCCGCATTACGACAGGCCCCGAAAGTGATACTTGTCGGTGAGATGCGTGATCTCGAGACCGCCGAGATCGCGCTTGAAGCGGCCGAGACCGGACACCTTGTTTTGTCGACGCTTCACACTATCGATGCGTCGAAAACGATCGACCGTATCATCGGTCTTTACCCAAAGAACGAAGAAAGAATTATTCGTACACGGCTCGCTCAGACGTTCCGCTATATTGTTTCACAGAGGCTGATCCCGCGGGCGGACGGCAAAGGCCGTATAGCAGCCGTCGAAATATTGCGTTCCAACCCGCGTACCCGTGAGTATATTGAAAAGGGTGAGAGCGAAGGCAAGACTCTCCTGGACGCGATACACGACGGCGAGATAGACGGAATGCAGGATTTCGATTCGGTCATCAGAACGATGATCGAAAATAAACTCATAACTCTCGAAGACGGATTGTCATACGCGACAAATCAGAACAATCTGCTGCTTCAGCTCAAAGGTTTGTCATCGACGGAGGATTACGTCAACAAGCCGACACCCCTGGTCGAGCCGCTGGCACCGCCGCCATCTGCCCCAGCAACCGCAAATTCCGTGCTTGATCTTATGGAATAAGATCGTTGTTCGTGGTCCGTCGTTCGTGGCTTCGAACCACAAACTGCCCTCGTCTCCAAAATAATTTTCCCGACGAACGTCGATCAACCAACCACGAACCAAACAAATGATTATTCGCTGCGATAACTGCTCAGTCTCACTCCAACTGGACGAATCTAAGATTCCGAGCGGGAACTTCACTGTCCGATGCCCGCGATGTCAGAACATGCTGCGGGCAAACAAGGACGCGAAAGGCCAGGGATCTTCAACCGTCCAGCAGCTCGAAGCAAACAAGCCGGCTCCCGCAACTGAACAAGGAGCCCTGCAGTTCGCTGAAAAGCAGTCGGAGTTTGAGATAAACACCGCGCTCCGGTCTCTTTTGTCCGCGTTACAGACCGGGAAGACTGCGCTCGATAAGGATGACGAAGAAAGAGAGCGCCCACGACGCGTGCTTCTTTGCCTTGGAGAGAAAAAGGAAGAAGTCGCAAAGCTGATGTCCGAGGCCGGCTACCGCGTGTACATCGCTGTGACTCCGGCGCAGGCAAATGAGAGGCTTCGCGAAGGCAAAACCGAAATCGTTGTTTTCTCCCCCGACTTTGCATCCGAGTTCGGCGGAGCGGCCATACTTCAGCAGAAAGCCAACACGATGTATTCATCTGAACGGCGGCGATTGTTCCTCGTCTCACTCGAGGATGGCGGGACCACAATGAACGCCCATGAAGCATTTCTGCGAAATCTGAACCTTATCGTAAATACCGCTGACATTCCGCAGCTGCCGCTGATCCTCAACCGCGCGGTCCTTGATTTCAACGATTTATATCACTACCTGAACAAAGGTCTCGGCGTTGAGCCGATTTAACTTAGCGACCCGCAAACGGTTTTCGACAACAATCGTTGCCGAAAAAAATTGTAGGGGCAGGGCTCGGCCCGGTCCGTCTTCCTTTCCCGGGCAAGACTTCCTCGGGCAGCCACAAGTTGCTGCCCCTACAATCCTCTTCTAAGTGTGAAGTGTGAACTATGAAGTGTGACTGGTGACACGCGGTAGTGTGACAGCGTTTATAGTTCATAATTCATAGCTCACAGTTCATAGTTCACAGTTGGCTTTGGCTCGCGAGCTCCGCAACGAGCATTTCAATCTGCATTCGGGAGCCCGCGGGACCGCCGCCGCCTATCGATGTCTTAATCGCCAGATCGACCTCCGCCAACCGCCGAATCGCCCGCGAGAGTTTCCGTGGGTCTGTGCGCCTCGCAGTTGCGAGAAACGCTTCCTGATCGCTATAACGAAGTTTGGCGATCCGTGCGACCTCTCCGCGATCCGCTCCCTGCGCCATCGCCTCACTCGCCATCAGCAAACGTCGAACGTTGTATGAGATCAGGCCGAGCAGGGCAAGCGGCTCGCTTCCGTCGTTGAGGATCTTATTCAAGGTCTTTAGAGCTTCGCCTTTTCGCCCGGCGAATAAATGATCGGTGAGATCAAAATTTGATACCTCGCGCGAGTTCGCAACAAGCGATTCGATAAGCTCGCTTGAAATTATCCGGCCGGGCAGAGCGGCAGTTGAAAGTTTGTTGCTCTCGATCGTGAGCCGTCGAACGTCGGGCCCGACCAGCGCGATAAGCTGGCGGAGTCCGCGTTCGTCGATATCGGATTCCGCATCCTTAATCTTTTCGCGCGCCCATTTCGCGAGCTCGGCATCTTTCAAATGCGTAAACTCGACGGCGGTCGCATTGTCGGTAAGAAGTTTCGCCATCCTGCGACGCTTGTCGAATTCTTCAGCAACAAAGATCACGACCGAAGTATCGACGGGTCGTTTCAGAAAGGCCTCGAGCGCAACTTCGTCGTCCTCGCGGAGCGTGTCGCGCGCCGCGGTTGACGAGACGCGTACGTCCGTCACGAGAATCACGCGTCGGCTCGCCATCATCGGAAGTTGCTCCGCCGCGGCGAGCGCACCACGAAGATTGCCCTCGACATTCAAGCTAAATGCCGTTTCATTAAAGTCGCGCGCCTCGCCATCGGTGAAGCTAAGATCGCAGATGTATTTTACGGCTATATCGCGAAGGTACGTTTCGAGGCCGAAAAGGACATAGACCGGCGAGAACTCGCGTCGTCTCAGGCTGGCTCGCAAATCTTCGAGAGAGAGGATCGCCATCTTTATTTCTTGTCTTCCTTTACGCCGAGGCCATTGACGATGGCCGACACGACAGACTCTGAAAATGCCCGGGCGATACGTTCGACCGCCGGGTCTTCTTCGTTGAAGAACGATCGTGGATCTGCGGAAAACTCGAACGAATCGCGGAAGATGAAATTCTGATTGTCGTAAAGGATCTTGTCTTCTTTCAAATCGCGGATCGTTACGGCCGCGATGATCGTGATCTCATAAACACGCGCCCGGCCCTCACGATCGAGCAAAACGCCAGAGAAGCTAAAATCCCGGATCGTGCCTTCGACAACGGCGTCGGCGCCATCGATCGAGCCCTGCACCGTAAGCCCGTTGCCGCGTCGTATGATCTCCCGCGAAACCGCTTCGGTAAATCGCGAGCCGACGCGATAGCGCAACCCGCGTGCTTCGGTCTGAAACGCGGGCACTGCAATCTTCCGGATATTTTTTGGCAGGCCCGAACTGGTTACCGGTTTGTAGCACTCGGTAAAGCCTGCAGCCACAAAAATCGTAGCGAGTAAACACACTAAGCGAATCAACTTCATAACTGATCTCTAACCGAGACGATGACCTGCAAGATCTCCGCAGTTTCCTTAACATCGTGGACGCGAACGATCTTTACTCCGTTCCAAACCGCGATCGCTGCGGTCGCGAGCGACCCACCCAATCTCTCATTCACCGGCGCATCGTTCATTAATTTGCCGATAAAAGATTTTCGCGACGTCCCGACCAACACTGGATGATTTGAAAACTCCGCGGTGAGTTTATCAAGTTTGGCGAGCAATTCTAAATTCTGCTCCTGCGTCTTGCCGAAACCTATCCCGACATCGAGCGCCATATTCTGATCCGAAACTCCGCAGTGCCTGGCAAGTGCGATCGCTTTGTGAAAACCGTCTGAGACCTCTTGCAGAATGTCGGAAACCGCCGGCTGTGAATGCAGCGTCTCAAAGTCACCTCGCGAATGCATCAGGATCAAACCTGTCTTGTACTTCGCTGCGACTTCGCCGATCTTCTCATCAAATCTTAACCCCGAAATATCGTTGATGATCTCGGCGCCGGCGTCTATCGCCCGCTCGGCCACGTCAGACTTGCTCGTATCTACCGAGATCGCGACATCCAATCGTTTCGCGATCGCTTCGATCACCGGAACGACCCGCAGGATCTCTTCGTCCACCGGCACTCGTAAGCTGCCAGGCCGCGTCGATTCACCGCCAATGTCGATAATATCCGCTCCGTCGGCTACGAATTTCTCAGCTTGTCGAAGGGCATCGTCTATGCTGGCGACCTTTCCGCCGTCCGAGAAACTGTCGGGCGTGACATTCAGGATCGCCATGACGAGCGGACGATCGAGAGAGATCTGTCGACGAGATGTTTGCCAGTACATAAACTAGAGTTAAAAAGTGAAAAGGTGAAAAAGGAGAAAAGCTAAAAACTCTTCTCCCTTTTCACCTTTTCACCTTTCACTTTATTTACGCCGTAGCCGGATTGTTCGGCGTTATCGGCGGAAGTAAGGGTTTCTTAAATCGGCTCTTCTTCTCTTCCGTCTCGGGTGTTCCGCCGTCGTCGTTCGCAACCGGTTCGGGATCGGCGCCGTCGATTGGCAGCCCGGCGATCACCCGACGGATCTGTGCGCTGTCGAGCGATTCGTGCTCGAGCAGTGCGTCGACAAGACGCTCCATCGATTCACGATTATCCTCGAGGATCTTCGTCGCTCGAACATACTGCTCCGAAATGATCCGTTTGACCTCGAGGTCGATCTTGATCGCCGTGTCTTCAGAGAAATCCCGATGCTGTGCGATCTCGCGGCCGAGGAAGATCTGCTCTTCTTTCTTGCCATACGCCAGCGGGCCGAGATCGGACATACCGTATTGGCAAACCATCGCACGAGCAATCTCCGTTGCTTTTTCAATATCGTTCGACGCACCGGTCGTCACGCGGCCGATAAACAACTCTTCCGCAATGCGTCCGCCCATCGCGTTCGCGATCATCGCCTCGAGCTCTTCCTTAGTTCTACCCAGCACGTCCGCCTCGGGCAAAAAGAATGTAACGCCAAGTGCTCGTCCGCGCGGAACGATCGTCACCTTATGTACCGGATCGCTTTCTGGAATGTTCATCCCGACCAGTGCGTGGCCGGCTTCATGTATCGCGGTCAGCCGTTTCTCCTTGTCGGAGATAACCATCGAGCGCCGCTCCGGTCCCATCAGGACCTTGTCCTTGGCAAACTCGAGGTCGTTCAGCGTAACAACCTTTTTGTTCTGACGTGCAGCGATCAACGCCGCTTCGTTAACCAGGTTGGCAAGATCTGCACCCGTAAAGCCCGGCGTTCCGCGAGCGATGATGTTGATCTCGACATTTTCGTCAAGCGGTATCTTGCGTGTATGGACCTTCAAAATTCCTTCACGGCCGCGGACGTCCGGATATGAAACGACAACTTGCCGATCGAAACGGCCGGGTCGAAGCAAGGCCGGGTCGAGTACATCGGGCCTGTTGGTCGAAGCCATCAGGATGACACCGTCATTTGATTCGAAACCATCCATTTCGACGAGAAGCTGGTTCAATGTTTGCTCGCGTTCGTCGTGTCCACCGCCAAGACCCGCGCCGCGATGGCGACCGACAGCGTCGATCTCGTCGATAAAGATAATGCACGGCGCATTTTTCTTGCCCTGCTCGAACAGATCGCGGACACGGCTCGCACCGACACCGACGAACATTTCGACAAAGTCCGAACCGGAGATCGAGAAGAACGGAACGTTCGCCTCGCCCGCGACGGCTTTCGCCAGCAGTGTCTTACCCGTTCCGGGAGGTCCCATCATCAGAACGCCCTTCGGGATCTTTCCGCCGAGTTTTTGAAACTTCTGCGGGTCCTTTAGAAATTCGATTATTTCCTGCAGCTCTTCCTTGGGCTCATCAACACCGGCGACGTCCTTGAACGTGACGCGTTTCTGCTGGTTGTTGAGAAGCTTGGCTTTAGATTTACCAAAGCTCAATGCCTTATTGCCGCCCGCCTGCATTTGGCGGAGCGTAAATGCCAGGAATCCGATAAGCAGAAGGAACGGAAGAGCCTGAATAAGGAGCAGCCATCCAAGTCCGTTCGAGGCTTCTTCCTCATTCGTCAATATCCTCGAACTCTGATTCTGTTTATTAAAGTCGTTAACCGTAGTCGTCAGCAGTTCCCGCGTCGGATCGCTGCCGATCTTCGTGAGGAATTTGTTGCCGCTAAGATCGGTAAATTCGACGGCTGATTGCTTGAACAAAGCCTCTTTAAACTCTTTGTTCTCGATCCGCGTGACAGCCATGTCGATGCTCAGGTCCTGAGGCGCCTTGGTCTGTCGGCCCTGCAGAAACCAGACAAACGAAAGCGCGCCCGAGATTATCACCAACCACAACAGAACCTGTTTTGCTTTAGAACTCAATTTATAGCCTCCAAAATCAACTTTCACCCACGAAAACTCTTTGCCAAAGCGTTTGGATGAATGTTCCCCAACCGGAGTTGTTCCCGGAAATCGCGGCTCGGGCACACCGGAACACCAATCGTAGATTGTAGTTCCCGAACCGTCATTTTTCAACCTTTATGTTCGTGAATCGGAGGGCGCCTCCATGCTTTACGATCCGTCCGCCGCCCGGTAATTCCACCGTATTTCCGCTCTTTCGACTCAGGATCAAACGCTCGATTGCTTCGACATGTTTCAGTTGCAAGGACCGGAGACTGCCTCGTTTCGTTCGGAGCCAGGCGCGAAGCGTGGAGTATAGATCGGCCCTTTTCAGAGCATTAAGGTCCTTTATGATGAGAGTTCCCCGGTCGCCGTCTTCCCCGCTGAGGGTAATATCGCCGGAAGATCGGTGCATGAGGTCCGCCGTACGGGCCAGCGTCTCCACGATTTTAGGGTTGATCTCCGCCAGGCGCGGAATAATGTCACGGCGAATTTGGACACGCCTGTATTTTTCATCCTCGTTCATCGGATCCGAGCGAAATAACACTTCGTTGTCGCGACAAAACGCTTCCGTATCCGTCCGGCTTGCCCACGACAGTAACGGGCGAACCAAAAGGATGTCGTCTTCCAGTTTCCTGACCTGCCTCATGCCGGCAAGGCCGTCCGGCCCACTGCCCCGAATCAAATTAAACAAAAGTGTCTCCGCTTGATCGTTTTGCGTGTGCGCAACAAGTACGGCAAGCGCGTCCTTCTCACGCCCGATCCTCGCAAGAAATTCATACCTCGCATTTCGCGCCGCCTGTTCGAGATTGCCTTTCTTCGAAAGCGACGCGGTTCCGAAAACAAATTCGAAACCGAGGTCCGCAGCTTGCTTCTGAACGAATCGCTCATCCAGATCGCTTTCGGTTCCGCGCAGCTTATGGTTGAAGTGTGCGACGACGACGCGATGAATAAACTTTTTTCGTTTCTGCAGATCGTGAGTCGCGAGCAGCAAACTCATGGAATCAGCGCCGCCCGATACGGCAACGACGATCGTTTCGTCCGTAAACGGCAGATCGAGCTTTCGCCATTCGGTGATCAAGCTGCGTACGAATTTGTGCATGGCCGATTATTTTCTGAAACCGATCTAAGATCCACGTAAGCCCTTGGGCATTCGTCATCAGACTGGAGAGCGCAGGCATCCTTGCCTGCATGAGTGCGAAGCACGAAAGACGTCGACGGGTTATGAGCGGGTGTTGGACGCCGCAAGCGGCGTTGCAGGCAGGATGCCTGCGCTCCAGTCCGTTGGCGAGGAATCAAAACTCTCTTTCAATTCGCCCATGGATCTACTCCTCTTCGACTACCTTTTTAGCTACCTCTATCGCCCTCTCAACACGCGCCCGAGACGTCCCGCCCCTCTGCGACTTGGAATCGATCGTCGATTCTAAACTGAGCGCAACAAAGACGTCTTCATCAATCCTCTTGGAGAATTTTCTAAATTCCTCGAGCGTCAGCTCGTCCAGCTCGCGATCATTTTCAGCGGCGAACAACACCGCCTTGCCAACCGCGTCGTGGGCCGTGCGAAACGGGATCCCCTTCCTGACTAGATAGTCGGCAAGGTCCGTGGCGTTTAGAAATCCACGCGACGCTGCTTCGCGGGTTCGCGTTTCGTTGACCGAAAGATTCTCAAGCACGATCGAGCTAACCCGAAGACACGACAGCACGGTATCAACCGTATCAAACACCGCTTCTTTGTCTTCCTGCATGTCCTTGTTGTAGGCGAGCGGCAGGCCTTTCATCGTCGCGAGCAGCGCCGCATGATGACCGAAAACGCGTCCCGATTTCCCGCGGATCAATTCCAGCGCATCGGGATTTTTCTTCTGCGGCATCAGGCTGGATCCGGTCGAGACTGCGTCGCTGAGGCTGACAAACCCAAATTCGGTTGAGCAATACAAGATCAGGTCTTCGGCCATCCGCGACAGATGGACCATTACGATCGAGCTCGCGCCGACAAACTCGACGGCGAAATCGCGATCCGAAACCGCATCGAGACTGTTAAGCGACACCGTGTCGAACCCAAGCTCTTGAGCGACGGCTTCACGATCTATCGGGAAGCTTGTTCCGGCGAGTGCTGCCGAACCGAGCGGCATGACGTTAACACGTTTGCGAACGTCGGCAAGCCGCTCACGATCGCGTATCAGCATTTCAAAGTACGCGAGGCACCAGTGTGGCCAGAGAATTGGTTGTGCACGCTGGAGATGCGTGTAACCGGGAAGAATAGCGGTCGCATGTCGCTCGGCGACGTCAAGCAGGCTGCGGCCGACGCCGGCAACGGCTTCGGTGATCGTGTCGATCTCTTCGCGCAGCCAAATACGAAATGCAGTTGCAACCTGATCGTTCCGGCTTCGCCCGGTGTGGAGTTTTTTTCCGGTGTCACCGATGAGGTCGACCAGCTTTGATTCGATAAACGAATGAACATCTTCGGCATCGCCATCAAAAAATTCAGGCCCGCCCTCGGAACTCTCCAACAAAGCGTTTAGCGCACTTTTTATCGCGTCGCCCTCGTCGCTCGTCAACACACCGGTGTTCTCAAGCCCGGTGGCATGAGCCGCGCTGGCTCGCACGTCGGCTACAAACAGACGTCGGTCAAATCGAAACGAACTATTAAATTCGGCGAATGTTTCGTCGGGCGCTTCGGTAAACCTACCGCCCCAGAGATTCTTGGTATTCGTCATCTAATTAGACCCATCGCTTAAATCTCGCATAAATCGTCAGGGCGATACCGACGACGGTGAGACCCACAACAGTAATCCAAAATCCGTTCCTAGAGTCGAAAATATCGGCCTTAAAATTCATTCCGAGTATTCCGGCAATTACCGCCAGCGACCCCGTCAGCAGAGTCAGAAAGGTCAGTCGCTGGACAAAGATGTTCGTCATCTGCGACGACTTCGTCGCATACAAGTCAAAAACGCTGAGGACCATGGCACGCGAATTCTCAACAGCATCAACGGCGTTCTCAAAGTGCTGGCTGAGCATCTTGTACTGTTCAGACGAATTCGATTCGGCGACCTGATGAAAGTCGGCCCGCGACAACGAATAGAATATTTCGCGATGCGGCATTAGCCATCGCCTTAGCTGCGAGACGTCACGACGGAGACCGACCATCGCCTTCAAAAAATCATCGGTCTCCAGGTCCCTCCTCAATATTTGCTCATCGGCGGCGTCGACGCGCCGCTCTATCTCGTCCACGGCGTGAAAATACGAAACGATATTCAGATCGAGAAGCGTCGCCAGAAAGCTCTCGGCGTCGAGCTCGCCGAGCGGCGTCTCTCCTTTTTCCCGGTTTCGGAACTCGGCAAAATATTCAACCTCGCCCTCGTGGACGGTGACGATGAAATTCTTCCCGACAATATAATCGATCATCATCCGCCGGGGAGGAGAGTTCTTCTCGGTGACAACGGAATCGACACAAAACCTGAAAAACGTTTCGAAGCGGTCTATCTCGAGCGGGCCCGAGTCTTTGACAACGGCCTTCCAGGGGACGTTCTTGACCTTCAGCGTAGACGCTACCTTGCCAAGCAATGCCTCGTCCCGCCGGCGCACATTGACCCACAGGAGCTGGTCATCCTTTAGGCTGTCTACCTCGATCTCGTCGAGGCTTATCTGTTCGTCGTGGCCCTTTGCGTTGTAGAGGTACGCATCAATGTCTTTCATTTCATTTGCTCGCGTTCAGAAAGTATATCCGAAAACCAATCTTAGCCCGTCGTCGATTTTGACATTGCCGGCGTTTTGTTATTCCGTAATGACTACGGGCAGAACCGGACGGTAGCGATGGTGCGCGCATCCCTTATTCATTGGACCCGCCCCTTCCGGTCATAATTCCGTGAATGGATTTTCGAGATGAAAAAAATCAACAAAGTCGTTTTGGCTTATTCGGGTGGACTAGATACATCCGCGATGCTTTTGTGGCTGAAGGAGACTTACGGCTGCGAGGTCATATGTTACTGCGCCGATGTCGGGCAGGGCGATGAGCTGACGGGCCTTGAAGAAAAGGCGATGGCGACCGGTGCGTCAAAGCTGTATGTCGAGGATTTGCGTGAAGAATTTGTAAAGGACTTCGTCTGGACGGCGGTCAAGGCGAACGCGCTTTACGAGGGTGTTTACCTTCTCGGTACGTCGCTCGCCAGACCGGTGATCGCAAAGCGCCAGATCGAGATCGCACAAAAAGAAGGTGCGGATGCGGTCGCACACGGAGCTACCGGCAAGGGCAATGACCAGGTGCGGTTCGAGCTGACCTATTATGCGCTTCAGCCGGATATCAAGGTCGTCGCTCCTTGGCGGCACTGGGAATTTAAGGGCCGCGCCGACCTCATCGCATACTGCGAACAGCACGGCATACCGGTCACGGCGACAGCAGACAAACCGTATTCGATGGATCGCAACCTGATGCACGTCTCGTACGAAGGCGGGATTCTCGAAGACCCGTGGGCCGCTCCGCCCGAAGATATTTTCCTTTTGACGAAGTCGCCCGAGAAAGCGTCGAACGCGGCGCAGGAAATTGTCCTTTCATTTGAAAAAGGCGAACCGGTCGCGATCGACGGCGAGAAGTACGGGGCCGTAGACATGCTGTCGAAACTGAATCACCTCGGCGGCGAACACGGCATCGGCCGCGTCGATCTGGTAGAAAATCGATTCGTCGGTATGAAGTCACGAGGTATATATGAAACTCCGGGTGTAACGATACTGCAGACCGCGCACCGGGCGCTCGAATCGATCACAATGGACCGCGAGGTAATGCGTCTTCGCGATTCGCTCGGGACAAAATTTGCCGAGTCCGTCTATTACGGATTCTGGTTCGCGCCGGAATTCGAGATACTTTGCTCGATGATCGAACAAACGCAGGAAACCGTCTCGGGCGATGTTCGGGTAAAGCTCTACAAAGGCAACGTCATCGTCACCGGCCGCAAATCGCCGAACTCGCTGTATCGCGAACGCGTCGTGACGTTCGAAGACGACGCCGGTGCATATGATCAACAAGACGCTGAAGGTTTCATCAAGCTCCAGGCGCTTCGGTTGCGGCTACGAAAGATGGAATAGCAGGCAGAAACCCGACCGGTAGGGAGGGTGTTCTTCATGGCAGAAACCCGACCGGTAGGGAGGGTGTTCTCTTCTTACTCCCACTATGCGAATACCAGACGACCTATGGGACGACAACGAGTTCCCGTTAGCCTACTTGATCACGATCCGCACCTTCGGAACCTGGCTCCATGGCGATTCGCGAGGTTCCGTGGACAGGCACGGCCAGAATGTCTATGGAACACCGAGAATTAAGCCGAGCGCAGAACTCAATCGTCTTATGAAGGAGGAAATGGAGGGGCCGCCCTTTGTTCTCAATTCCGCTCAACGGCAGGCAGTCCATTGCGAGATAGAAGACGTCTGCCGCAGGCGGTCATACTTGCTGCGCGCGCTCAACGTGCGAACGAATCACCTTCGTTCAGTGGTTTCCGCGCAGCGGAAGAGCGGGAGCAAGCCCACCTTCCGGACCTGCGAATGTTGCATCGAGGCTCGTTATTTCTTCCGGCAGATGATCACGATAGTAGGTTCGGAAGGCGGGCTTGCCCCCGCTTTTACCGATCCGACCTCAGCACCACTCTTCCTGGAGAAACTTGCACGTCGCATGAGGTCGCGAGTCCAGCCGCTTCCGCCAGGCTACGCAGTTCCCCTTCGCGAAATCCTTTCCTGATCGACAGCGAACCATCGTGCCGAACAAGTTCGGAGATTCGAAAAACGAAACAGAATATCTTGTAGCCGAGATACGCAACCGGGTCGCGATGAAGATCGATCACAAATATCCCTCGTCGGGCGACACGCGACATTTCTTTCATGACAAAGGGAATCTGTTCGTCGGTGAGATGATGAAAAAATAATGACGAGATGGCGTAGTCGAACGCTCCGTCGGCGAACGGCAATTGAAACGCATCGCCACGAACTGAACCGATCTCAGGAAACTCGTACGACCCGGACTTCGTGGTCGCTGAGGAGATCGGGTCGAGATCGACCCCTGTCAACTTTGCATCGCGTCCCGACTTCGCGGCGAACTCCGCGATAATCCGCAGCAATTCGCCCGACCCGCAGCCCACGTCGAGAACTGAAAAATCGCGCAGATCTTTTTCCACTATCTCGGCTAGCAAAGTTTTTCGCAGTGCCCGCTTGTCACCCACATATCGGTTGATGAACGCGATCTCGCGCAGGAACGTCACATACTCCGCGGGCGTGTAGTCGCCGGTATCGATCCGCTCAAGCTCGGTGCTGCGTTCTTCAAACACGGAGAGAAGAGTATCAAACGCAGAGCTCGCGGAGAACGCGGAGTAAAGAAAAGGAAGCCGGCCCGCCTGTGCGATTAGCTTCCTCCTAAAAAACCTTTGATGTTCTCCGCGATCTCTGCGTTTAGATTTACCCAAGGAATCCGCGGAAGTTCGATCTAGTCACGGAATACTTTGGGAACAGTGCGTTCAGATCTTTTGTCCCGAGATGCTTGCTTGCTACTTCAGCAAACACATCGCGGAAATCGGTTGTTACTGCAAGGTCGCGGCCCTCATTCAACTGATCACTACGAAGTCCGTTCCAGTCGCCGTAAACTTTTCCGCCTTTAACGGAATTTCCAAGTACGAGCATTGCGTTGCCGTGACCGTGATCGGTCCCGCGTCCACCGTTTTCACGTGCCGTCCGGCCGAACTCTGACATCGTCAAAAGAACGACATCGTCCATGCGCCGGCCGAGGTCGATCGCAAACGCCGCGATCGTCTGACTAAAGGTCCGGAGAAAATTGGCAAGCTGTCCCTGCGAACCGCCCTGGTTAGTATGCGTATCCCATCGAATATCGCGGCCGGTATCGGCGAAAGCTATCTCAAGCCCGACGCCGGCTTTTATAAGCTGTGCGATCTGCATCATCGAGCGCCCAAACTCGGTGTTGGGATAGACAGCTTCATTCTCGGGTTTATGTTTTGCCGGATTCGCCTGCGTCAGAAAGTTCACCGCTTCGAAAGTTTCTTTCCCGGTCTGGCCAAAAGCATCCTTCGCGTTCTGTTGATAGACACCTTCGAAACCTCCCTTGAGGTCCGCGGTATAGAGCCCGGCCTTGATCACGAAATCCGATAGGTTCGTCATCGCGACCGACGGTGCGCGGCCGTAAAGAGCACGGGGCATTGACTGTGTCATCGCAACTGCCCGGAATGGAGACGCATCCTTCGCAGGCAAAGTCTGCAGTGCGCGATTCAGCCATCCGTCGCGGGTCGATTTGTCACCTGGCGTACCGGATTCCATATAATCCTGCGCGTCAAAGTGCGATCGCGTGTTGTCCGGCGATCCCACCGAATCGATAACCGCGAGTCTTTTTTCCTGCCAAAATGTTTCGAGCGACCTCATCGCGGGATGGAGACCGAAACGGCCGTCGAGGTTTATCGCACCGTTTGTTTTGACGGGCTGTGGTATCGCGATGTTCGGGCGGAGCTTGTAGTATTCGCTGTCGCCGTGGGGAACGATCATGTTCAGCCCGTCGACCGCGCCTCGTTGAAAGATCGTCACCAGTACCTTTTTCCGGCCGTAACCGTTTTTCACCCCTTGAGCGACTGCGAACTGATGAAGAAAATCCGGAGCGGCGGCCATCAGTCCAAAGCTCGCTAAACCTATTCCACCTGTCTTTAAGAAATACCGTCTGTCCATCACTGACACCTCGAACAAAAACTCATGTGTTAGACGCGGGTAAGTAATGGATAGTCACTTTTAGTTTAGAGTCCGCGTTCAGAGTGCTCGATTTATCGCGTCTTATTAGATCGAACGCGATGAATCGAGCACTCTGAACTCAATTAATAAATATCTCGTCGACGAAGATCCAGGGATCGCCGCCGGCACCCGAATGCAAGGACGGAATCTTGCCGATGTTGTAGGCCTTCACGCGGATGTGTCTTTGAGGATGAGAAGGATGCCGGCAATAGACTTCATACATTCACTAAAAGAGCGGGGGCTAGCCCGCTCTTCTTTCTCTGACTTCTGACTTCTCACTCTTAATGCACAAACTCTCCACCGCCGGCCTGTCTAAGTCCCTGACCTTTTATCCCCCATCGGAATCTAAACGCAGCATCGCCGCCGCGATGACCGTAGCGGATCGAAATTCGATGAAGACCGGATTTCAAAGGAATGATCGCGGCACGCACTTTCCGGTCTTTCGTTCCTACGTCATCGATGATCATTTCGCCGGAAAGCACGATGGTCGTGTCCCATGTCGCATCGACCTGAAACTCATAAAGGCCGTCGGCAGGGACTGACAGATAACCATCGTAAGTCACCGAGAATGGCTGTTTCAGATCGACCCCCTGATTCGCGAATTGATTCAGGAAGATAGATCTCGTCTCGCCGGTTTTTCGATCGCCTTCGCCGGACATATCACCGCGCGGAATGAACAACGCGTACATCACACCTGGCTTCGCGTCGGTAAGTTCGACCGGCTCGCGCATACGGTCGTGAACTATCGTTGCCGCATAGACCGAGCTCGGTCGTCCGGCGGCGTTTACGACGATCGTCTTCAACGTCGCGGCCTCACGGTCTTTCAGTTCGATCTCGATCGGCTTCACGTAAACCGCCGATTTGTCGTCAGGCGTCGTGCCGTCGATCGTGTAATGCACGCGCGTTCCCGCGGCGGGTCGAAGCTCGACGTAGACCTTTTCCTCTGGGGTGATCACATTACCGAGGCCCTCAGGTTCAGGTATTCGATAGTTCACACCCTGCGCATCGAGGCGCAGAAAATTCGCCGCAAGCCTTCGCTGAAAATCGGCGAAGTCTCGATCGTCCGCCCGCGACCAGAGAACTTCCGATAGAGCAATCATCCTCGGAAATGCCATGTACTCGACCTGGGACGAGGTTGGCATATATTCCGTCCAAATATTTCCCTGCCCGCCGATGATGTATTTCGTTTCGTCCGGTGTCAGCTCTTTCGGAACCGGCTCGAAAGAATAAACCTTCTCGAGCGGCACGTAGCTGCCGATATTCAGCGGCTCATGCGCCGGGTCGCCCTGACCGTAATCGAAATAGACGTAGTCGGTCGGCGTCATGATCACATCGTGTTTCGATTTTGCCGCCTCGATTCCGCCTTTCATCCCGCGCCAGCTCATTACCGTCGCGTTTGGAGCAAGGCCGCCCTCGAGGATCTCGTCCCACCCGATCATCTTCTTACCGCGCGAATTGATGAACTTTTCGATTCGACGGACAAAGTAACTCTGCACCTCGTGCTCGTCTTTCAGATTTTCTTTTTTCTTCAGCTCCTGAACGAATGCCGATTCCTTCCAGTGGTCTTTCAGGACCTCGTCGCCGCCGATGTGTATGTACGGCGAATCGGGAAACAGCTTGATCGTTTCGTCGAGCACGTCTTCGAGAAATTTGAACGTCTCGTCCGTCGGGCAATATACCTCCTTAAAGATTCCCCACGTCGTCTGAACCTTGTATTTGTAGTCCGTCTTACAGCCGAATTGCGGATACGCCGCGAGCGCCGCCGATGCGTGGCCCGGCAATTCGATCTCCGGGATCACGGTAATGTGTCTTTCTCGCGCGTACGCGACAACGTCCTTGATTTCCTTTTGTGTATAAAAGCCGCCGTGCGGAATTCCGTCGCCTATATACGGGGTTAGATTGCGCTCTTTTACTGTCTCGGGCCGCTTCGAACCGATCTCGGTCAGCCGCGGATATTTTTTGATCTCGATCCGCCAACCCTGATCTTCGGTCAGGTGCCAGTGAAAATAATTAAACTTGTACTGCGACATCAGGTCGATGTACTTCTTGACGAATGCGACCGGCATGAAGTGGCGAGCGACATCGAGATGCATGCCTCGGTATTGAAATCTTGGTTGGTCCACGACGGCGACCTTCGGGATGACCAGCTCTTTTTCCTGACGACCGGGACGCACCAACTGTATAAGCGACTGCATTGCGTAAAATGCCCCTGCCTCGCTTCCGGCAATTTCGATATGGTCAGGCGAAACAACTAACGTGTACTTCTCGCGACTCGCGGGATTTGTTGGTATGTCCGTATGCAGAAAGATTCCACCGCCGTCATTACTCTTCTTAACGATTTTGAGTTGGAACCCGTAATCCCGAAGAAGCATGCGGTTAAGATGGCCGGCAAGAGTGCGCCCGCTTCGGCTAGAGGTGACGATCTCGGTGTTTTTCGATAGCCGAAATTCACCCTCCGATATGCGCAGGGTAACCGGGCGAGGAATGATGTTGATCTCGCCCGCCTGGGCGTGGATCGAGAGAGCGACTAATACGGTTAGAAAAAGTCCGCCAATTACAGATTTCATAGTTTCGTGGCTAAGGCGGAAACCCGAGCAGTAGCGAGGGTGCCTCGTTGTGTTTGCGACGATTATTCCATAGAAGCGGCGCGCTTCGTAGCTGTCGTGTCCACACTATGCTGCCGCGGTTATCTTACTGAGAGCTCGCGACGCGAGCTAAGAATCCCGTTAACTCCGCCGGCATGGTTTGAACGAACTGCAAATGCTCACCTGTTTTCGGATGCGTGAAGGACAATTTTTCAGCGTGCAGAAAAAAACGGCCCAATATCCTGATCTGGTTCTTTATATCGATATCGGCAACCGTGTTGTCGCGCCCCTCGCTGTAGATCCCGTCGCCGACGACCGGATGATTAATCGACGCCAGATGGACGCGGATCTGATGCGTCCGGCCGGTCTTGATCTCCACATCGACAAGTGCGAATTTTTCAAAACGTTGGCGAACTTTCCACATCGACAGCGCATGCCGTCCGTTCGCCGCGACTGTCATTTTCGTGCGATGCCATCGATCGCGTGCGATCGGCCGGTCGATCGTTCCCGAATTGTCGGAGGGGCTGCCGTGGACCAGCGCGACGTACGACTTGAAAACTTCGCGCGTTCGGAACTGTTCGCCGAGGGCTTCGTGAGCTTGTTCATCCTTCGCGACGACCATCAATCCGGAGGTGTCTTTGTCGAGCCGATGAACGATTCCAATTCGATCGCGAATTGCGGATTGAGGATTGCGGGTTCCGAAATGGTGTGCGAGCGCGTTCGCGAGGGTGCCACTCGACACGCCCGCACCGGGATGAACGATCATTCCGGCAGGTTTGTTGACGACAGCCAGGAATTCATCTTCGAGAACGATATCTAGCGGAATGTCCTCCGGCTCAAACTTTGCCGTCGGGACTTCAGTGAGGTCGACATCGACCTGGTCGCCCGTCCGAAGTTTGTACGAAGCCTTTGCCTCTTTTTCATTGACGAGCACGTCGCCGTTCTCGATCAATCGTTGAAGTCGCGATCGCGACCATCCTTCGACATGCTCGGCAAGATAGGCGTCGAGACGCTTACCCGAATCTTCGGATGCGGGTTGAAGGATGGAGGATGAAGATTCTTCGGTCACTTGTTGGATCTTTAGAGTAGTTTCTTTTTCGTGTGTTTCGTGTGTTTCGTGGTTCCGCTTAGCCAAGAGAAAGGCAAAACCACGAAACACACGAAGCACACGAAAAGAGACACTGGTCAGACCCCAGATGGTGCCGACCTACCGGAAGCCGATCGCAGTCTCGTGATCATAAATACAACCGACGCTCCTGCAACCAACAGACTCACGAGCTGCGACGTGGACAATCCCGTCATCGTCGTCA
>JBDTWZ010000034.1:0-22901 GCA_040006435.1 Acidobacteriota bacterium | reverse complement strand
TTCAACCGTACGGCGGTACGAACATGGGAACCATCGCGAGCAAGTTCGGATTCTGGCGCGGTACGAATGACGATCTTGACGAAAGCTTTTTTGATCGGAGCACGCTGAATCACGTAAAAGGCGGCCGACGGGCTATCGAAGATGTCGCCCGTGCAATGAAAGACGGTAAAGACAGTTCTTTGCTTGGCATGAAGGTCGATATCGTCGACGCGGACGGGAAGGCTCGCGTGTTCTCGAAGGACTTTGTCGGGATCGGCGGCATGCCATCGAAACCTGCGTGCGAGATCAGTTACCTTTCGCCCGAGGAGAACACGCGGTACTGCGATCAGACGGCGATCCTTCAACGTAACTTCGACTGGTTTTCGAAAGTGCCGGATGGCGATCAACTTGCATCGCGGTTCGTCGCGCTTCCGAAAGAAGAGTGGACCTGGAAAACGCTTGGCAAGATGGGCGAAGAACATTTCGTCGAGAAGGTGGGCTTTGATAACGTCCTTTTGTTCAAAGCACAGTTCGTTGAACGATACGGCGAACCGACACTTCCGGCCCGGATCGCCGAAAATCCTTTTCCATTCTTCGTGCTTCCATCGGGTGCAGATTTTGCTCGATATCTTGTCGAAAAAGAAGTGCTCGAGACCGGCGATCAGAAAGAACTTTTCGATGCGTTCGGACGCGAAGTTCGTTACTGGCTTTACGGCCGTGCGCTCTACCGGACCGAGGTTGCCGAACCCGCGATCCTTGCATTGTAGAAAACGAGATCATCGGACAAATCAAAAAGCGTACTCGAATATTTAGAGTACGCTTTTTGTTTAGTTCAGGCTTTAGCAAGTCCCTAGGGCGTTGAATGTCCGGCCCGTGGCGATCTATCGGAGGCATCGGATCGGAGGCCCGACTGCGGAGTGAAGTCGATTCCCGTCACATCATCGCTCACGCTTATCGTTCTTGCATCGAATGTATAACGTTTGTGTTCGACTGAGACCAGATACGTCTGACCGACTGCGACGTCCGAGAAACTATAGTAGCCGAACGGATTGGTAAAGGCCGTCTTGATCTCTCCCGCCGGGTTCTGGACCGATACGCGCGCTCCGCCAATTCCACGTCCGTCCAGATCGCGAACTTGGCCGGATACAGTAGCGTTCGCTGCTGTCGGCGCGAGAGGCTCACCTGCCGTCCAATCCGAATATGAACTTAGGCCGTTGATCGTGAACTGATTTCCGGCCGGGTTCATAGTGACGTAGGAAAGCGTTGGCGGATAGCGGACCGCTATCGAACCGGTGACACGGATTATGTTCCAGATGTTCTCGTCATTTGGCGGGCCCGGAACATCGCCATCCAAATAGTTGAATGTAATATTCGAAGTGATACCGCTGCCGCTAAGCGTCCAGTATCTCTGAAGCGTACGTGCAGAGTTTATCGAGAGAACGACCGGCACTCCGGTGTTTGGCCGAGCGGTCAACTGTCCTGAACCCGCTGTGACAGTTACATTCAGCGGCGAGTATGCCCCCGCCGTTCCGACGGGCATCGTGAACACGGGACCGGGGCCCGAGAAGTTTTTCTGCAGCGTACCGACAACGTGACCGGATGTACGGCTGACGCTTCCGGCCGTACCCATCGTTAGTGTATTCGCACCCGTCGAGATCTCTCCGATCGTCAGCGTCAGCACGCCGTTGACCGTTGCTCCGACATTCAAGTTGAGACCTGCCGCATTGTTCATCGTCAGGCTATTGAAAGTCGTCGCAGTACTTCCACCGACTGTTTGCGCACTTGAGCCGTTGAAATTTACGGTATTGCCATTGGCCGAAAACGCGCCGTCGTTCGTCCAGTTGCCGGAGACGTTTCTTGTCGTCGTCGCCGTGCCGGCGAGCGTCGCTCCGCCATCGATCTGAACGTTGTTGTAGGTGCCTCTGCTCGTGAACGTGCCCGCCTGGACTCGAAGAAGTCCTTGCACCGTCAGTCCGGCAAATCCGAGAACGGTCGTCGGATTGTTGAGCGTGAGATTGTTATAAGTTGTGAAGCCTGATGGCAGAGCCTGCGCCGCCGCCCCGTTGAAGACGACTGTGCTACCGGTGATCGTGTGACCGACCGCGGTTCCGGGCGTAAACGTACCGGCGATAAAAACCGAGCCGGTCGCCGGCAGGATAGACAAAGCTTTCGACTGGGCGCTCGAGGTAGGTCAAGGGTATTGGGAAGATATGCGTCGTCTGGTGTCGCCGGTTCTCGCGACGAAACAAGCGTTGGCTAGCCGGCTCGTTTTTTCGAAATGGCGTGACGGAGTCGGCGGGCGTCTGAGATTTTTCGACAGCCCTCCTTGAAAAAACGCTTCTTATTCTGTAACTCTTTTGCCCGTTCTTTCACCTTGTATTTGGAAACCGCGCCAAAGAATTGCGGCAAAAGCGTACCATTCGATGACATGATCTCGGAGTCTGGTGTAAGGTGATGGGCGTAAATATTGTGATCCGTGTTTCCCAGCGAAACTCTGCGAAATCTCCACATGGGAAATCGCAGGTTTAGGCGCCGAACAAGAAATGAGAAACCAATTTCAAATCGGAATGTTTCAATCATCAGCACACTCGGTGGCACGCCGATATTTTTTTATCGCCGTGAACGTTTTCGTGTTTCTGGTTGCGCAAATCCTGCCACAGGAGGCGGAGCTTGTGGTGCAGACCGGTCATTCTCACGCAGTCAACTCGATTGCGACGAGCGCCGACGGGCGTATCTTTGCAAGCGGAAGCGCCGATTCAACCATCAAGATTTGGCATACGGCTACCGGAGCCGAATTGAGAACGCTGCGGGGACACGTGGGCGCGGTCCGTTCAATCGCATTTAGTCGGGACGGAGCGATAGTGGCAAGCGCGGGCAATGATTCTACGGTTCGCCTTTGGGATGTTGCGACTGCCGCAAATTTGCAGATCTTTCGTGGTGACAGAGCGTATATGTCCGTCGCGTTCAGCCCCGATGGCCGAAAGCTGGCGAGCGGGAACGTAGACGGAAGTATCTTCTTATGGGATGTGCTGGACCAAAAGGAAATAATACGTTCGCCCGGCGACGGGGTTGGAGTTCCGTCGATCGACTTTAGCCCCGATAGTCGACGATTTGCTTCCGCTCACTACGACAGGACCATTCGTATCTGGAATGCCTCGAGCGGGACGCTCGAAAAAACCCTGACTGAAGACAGTGCGATTCACAGGGTCCGATTTAGCCCCGACGGATCGACGCTGGCGTGCGCAGCCGACGATAATTCGATCCGCCTCCTGGATTTGAATAGTGGAGTGGAACTTAACGCGTTCCGCGGCCACATGTCGCATATATTCTCGGTTGTATTCAGCCGTGAAGGAACGTCGCTCATTAGTGGAAGCAGGGATGGAACGATCCGGTTTTGGGATATCGAAACCGGATCGCAAGTGAACAGTCTTGCCGCCGAAAGTGGTACCGCCGTGCACGACGCCGCAATTACATCTGACGGAAGGACGTTGGTTACCGCGAACGGCGATTTCACCATAAATGTTTGGGACGTTGCGTCAGGTAAGATCCGTGCCACGATCAAGAGTCGGACAGACTCACTTCCGACACCGACCTTTAGTTCGAACGGAAAGATGCTGGCCGTTTGGGGCGGGCGCGACCAGGCTATTAGGATCTGGGATCTTGAGAACGGCGCGTTTTTGCGTGTTCCGCTTGGCGGCTCGTCGTTCGTATGGTCGGCCGCGTTCAGTCGAGATGGAAAGATTTTCGCTGCGCGCCTATACGGCGACGCGATCAAGTTCTGGGACTCAAAAACCGGAGTCGAAATAGAATCTGACAAACCGTTTCCGGCAGTAGTTTCGTCGTTTGTTTTCAGCCCCGACGGAAAGGTTCTTGCGAGCGGCGATCGTGGCAAGAACGTCGTAGTTCGAAATCTGGAAAATGGCGCCCAGTTGATCCGGCTCAACGAGTCGGTCGAGTTTGATAAGTCGATCGCGTTCAGTGACGATGGGCAACGCATCGCTGGCTCAAATGCCGACGGACGAATCAGGATCTGGAGCGTTCGATCCGGCAACGTGATTGGGGAGTTGGCCGGCGCTAACGGCTTTCCGGACTCGATCGCATTCAGTGTTGACGGGAAAAAGCTTGCGGCGATTAGCAGTGGCCGGCAGATCCATCTATGGGAGACTGACGGGCGAACGCTTCCGAGATCGCTTGATGAATCCTCGGCTGAAGACCGACGAGAGTTGATGCGCGACTTTCCTCATTGGAACCTGGGCGGACAGATATCCCGGCGATATGAAGCGAAACAGGGCGAAAACGGGCGTATCCGACTGATCAGTCGGACGGGACAGCGCGAAATCGTTTCGCTGTTGGCAATTGATAGCGAGGACTGGGTGGTTATCGCTCCGGATGGCCGATTTGATACCAATAAAGATCTCGACCATATCGAAGGCCTGCACTGGGTCATTTCTGACGATCCCCTGACACCAAAGCCGCTCGAATTGTTTATGCGGCAATATTACGAACCGAATTTGTTGCAGCGGATATTGAAATGCAACGGGGAAAGGTTAGCAAGCGGACCTGATCCGTGCGAAACGGAATTTAAGAAACTGCCGTCTATTGCCGAGATCAACCGCGTGCAGGCGCGGGTGGAAAAGCCGAGGGTTTCGGCGCCAAACAAGAAATGAGTTGATTTTATTACTCGGAAATGGTTTTTAAGGTGATCAAATGAAAGAAACCTATCGGTTCATAACAAAAGGATCGTCAGCTCCGTCGGCAGCAAATCGATGTCTATTGATCGCCCTTTTTGTTTTTGTATCGTTCGTCGCGCAAACCACTCCGCAAACTGCAGAGCTTGTTGTCCAAATGGGCCACACTAGTTCAATTCAATCCGTCACCTTTACGCGGGACGGGAAAACCCTCGCGTCGGGGAGTTCGGACGGCACGATCAAGTTGTGGAATGTTTCATCAGGAAGAGAACTCCGGACGTTTTCGGGTCACATCGGCGATGTCCGTTCGATCGCCGTTTCACCAGACGGGGAGACCATGGCGTCGGGAGCCTGGCCGCGCACAATAAAGTTGTGGAATATCATTTCGGGAAAGGAGCTGAGAACGCTATCGGGGCATGCTGACCCGGTTACATCGGTTGTGTTTTCGCCGGACGGGAAAACCCTGGCGTCGGGAAGCGATGATGCCACGATCAGGTTGTGGGATGTCTCATCGGGCCGGGAGCTGAGGACGTTATCGGGTCATACGAGTTACGTTCGAGCGTGTGTCTTTTCGCCGGATGGAAAAACCATTGCGTCGGGAAGCGGGGACCACACGATCAAGCTGTGGGATGCCACGTCGGGACGAGAACTGAGGACATTATCCGGCCATACGGAAGAGATTGAATCGGTCAGCTTTTCAACGGATGGGAAGCTCTTAGCGTCGGGTAGTCAGGACGCCATTATCAAGTTGTGGAATGTCGAAACCGGTCGAGAGCTCGAATCCCTAGAAGGTCGTGCAACTCCAGTCGCGCTCGCATTCTCACTTGACGACAAGACACTCTCTTCAGCCGAGGGGGGAGGGACGATAAAGTTGTGGGACGTGTATTCGGGAAAAGAGCTGAGAACATTATCGGGCGATACAAATGATAGTTCCGTGGCGCTTTCTGCGGACTGGCAAGCGCTGGCCTCGTGGAGTTGGGGCAGCCCGATCACACTCTGGGATGTTTCGTCTGGAGAGAAACTGAGTATGCTATCGGGAAATATCCAACAGATCGAATCCGTCTCTTTTTCGCCGGACGGAAACATTGTAGCTTCTGTAGCCGACGACGAAACCATAAGGTTGTGGGATGCCGCGAAGGGCTTGGAAATGCGCACGCTATCCGGCGATACCAAGAAACATACACAGAAGATCGGATCGATCACCTTTTCGCCGGACGGAAAGATCCTGGCGTCCGGAAGCGCGGACCGGTCGATCAAGTTGTTGGACCTCGCGCTGGGAAAGGAGTTGAGAAAATTATTGGGGCATATGGGGTTGGTTACTGCCGTTGCCTTTTCGCCCGACGGAAAAACTCTCGCGTCGGGTAGTACGGACGGAACAGTAAAGTTGTGGGATGTTTCAACCGGCACGGCGCTGAGAACGTTTACGGGCCAGGAAGACGAAATTCATTCTGTCGCCTTTTCACCGGATGGTAAGACTGTCGCGTCCGGGAGTTGGCACGGCATGATAAAGCTTTGGGATGTCGTATCGGGCCTGGAACGGAAAACCCTATTGGACCACACGAGTTCCTCTGTTACTTCGGTTACGTTTTCACCGGACGGAAAAACGCTGGCGGCCGCGAGCAATGACACGACAATAACGCTGTGGAATCTCTCGGAGGGCAGTGAACTGCGAACACTATCGGGCCACAGGTATAACGTTCGATCGATCGCCTTTTCCCCGGATGGCAAAACTCTCGCATCCGGGGGTTGGGACGATACGATCAGGTTGTGGGATGTCGCAACGGCAAGGGAACTGAAAACACTATCCGGCCATACCCAAAAAATTGAATCCGTGTCTTTTTCGAAGGATGGGAAAATGCTGTTGAGTGGGAGCAACGATGGGACAACCAAGATCTGGAACCCATCTACCGGTCTCGAAATATGCAGTCTAATCGCGCTCGACAGAAATGATTGGGCAGTTGTCACGCCTGAAGGCCGGTTTGATACAAACAAGGACCTCGACAATATCGAAGGCCTG
This sequence comes from Acidobacteriota bacterium, assembly GCA_040006435.1. GTDB lineage: Bacteria > Acidobacteriota > Blastocatellia > Pyrinomonadales > Pyrinomonadaceae > OLB17. Next base: position 16,217 of record JBDTWZ010000034.1, on the reverse strand, counting down.
CACTGGGTCATTTCTGATGATCCCCTGACACCAAAGCCGCTCGAATTATTTATGCGGCAGTATTACGAGCCAAATTTGTTGCAGCGGATATTGAAATGCAACGGGGAAAGGTTAGCAAGCGGACCTGATCCGTGCGACAAGGAGTTCAAGCCTTTGCCGGCGATCGGACAGATAAATCGCGTCCAGCCCCGCGTCGCAAAGCCGCGTCTGTCCGTGCCCATCCAAAAATGAGCTGAGATTATTATTCGAGAATAGTAGTGCGGGTGATCATGTGAAAGAACTATATCGATTCGGAACATTTTCAGTTGGGTCGGTGACAAGCCGATGTCTGATCATCGCAGTATTTGTCCTTGTATCGTTCGTCACACAGACCACTCCGCAAACAGCCGAACTTGTGGTGCAGACCGGGCCTGCCGAATGGGTCATGTCAGTCGCATTTTCTCCCGATGGGAAAACACTCGCATCGGCGGAGATGGGCACTATCAGGTTGTGGCATGTACAAAGTGGCCAGCAGATTAGATCTCTCGAAGTTCGCTCCACTGTTTATTCTGTCGCATTTTCACCCGACGGTAAAACACTGGCTTCGGGAAGTTGGGACACAATAACGTTTTGGAATGTCGAGACCGGTCAACAGCTTAGATCGTTAGAGGGCACGTTTAACCTACGGGTTAACTCAGTCGCGTTCTTACCGGATGGCAAAATGCTCGCATCCGGAGGTTCCGACAATAGAATAAGGTTCTGGAATGTAGAAACCGGCCAACTGGTTAGAACTCTGGAAGGTCATAAAAATGAAGTCGTCTCAGTCGTGTTTTCACGAGACGGGAAAATGCTTGCGAGCGGAAGTTTAGACAAAACGATCAAACTTTGGAATGTCGAAACCGGTCAACAGCTCAGAATCCTGGATGGTCAGCCATCAACTTATTATTCCCTTGCGTTTTCACCTGACGGCAACTTACTTGCGGTCCCAAACGAGGACAAGACCGTTAAGTTATGGAACGTGAAATCCGGTGAGCTACGCAGATCTCTTTCGGGTCGTATTGATCGGGGGACCGCGGTGGCGTTTTCAACAGACGGCAAAACGCTTGCTTTGGGAAGCTACCGGGTAATCGGACTGTGGAACGTTGAAACAGGTCAGCCACTGAGATATCTCGAAGGCCATAACGATGAGGTTGTTTCAGTCGTGTTTTCTTCGGACGGCAAGACACTTGCTTCGGGAAGTTGGGACAAGACCGTCAAGTTGTGGAACGTGGTCTCCGGCCAGCAGTTCAGATCGCTTGAAGGCCACGTAGACCGGGTTACAATAGCGGCATTTTCACCAGATGGGAAATCAATTGCATCTGGAGGTTTTGACAAGACGGTCAGGCTTTGGGATGGAGTTACAGGTCAGCAGCTGAAAGTTTTGGAAGGGCATACGGCGGAGGTTTATTCAGTCACGTTTTCACCGGACGGAAAAATCCTTGCTTCAGGCAGCGACGACAAAACGATCAAGTTGTGGAATGTAGAAACCAGTCAAATTCGCGCTTCACTCGACGATCAGACCATGTCGCTCTATACGGTCGCATTTTCACACGACAGTAAAACTCTTGCCTCAGCCAGTAGGGACGGGACGATCAAGTTGTGGAGTGTGGATACGGGTGAACGAGTTGGTACTCTAGGCGGTCACGCCGGGGAAATTTCGGTACTTGCATTTTCACCGGACGGCAATACCCTTGCTTCGGAAACTAAGGACGGCACGATCCAGTTGTGGAATATTTCTTCGGAATTGCTGTTAAAAAGCTTTAAAGAATCCGATCCAAATACGATACGGGACGTCTCCGCTATCGTGCCAGACATTTATGTTTTTATGAGGACGACGCGGGATGGCAAATTGTTTATCCGACGTGGTGATATTGGCAAACTCGATCTATGTGATGCCAAAACCGGCACGATGTTGGCGAGTTTGATCGCACTAGATAAAAACGATTGGGCAGTTGTTACACCCGAAGGCCGGTTTGACACGAGCAAACCTCTCGACAATATCGAAGGTATCCACTGGGTCATTTCCGATGATCCGATGACTCCAAAGCCGCTTGAGCTATTTATGCGGCAGTATTACGAGCCAAATTTGTTGCAGCGGATATTGAAATGCAACGAGAAAGGCAATTGTGATGCAGAGTTCAAGCGTCTGCCGCCGATCGCAGAGATCAACCGAGTTCAGCCGCGGGTAGCAAAGCCGCGTTTGTCTGTGCCCATCCCGAAGTGAACTGAGATATTACGCGAAAACAGATTGTGAGGTCATCTATGAAGAAAACAGAACGATTCAGAACGAAGGAGTTACACAGGACGTTTGGAAACAAATTCGGTCTGGTCATCCTCACCGTTTTTGTATTCGTCGTCGTGCAAACTACCCCACAAGCGGCGGCGCTTTTTGTCGAAATCGGACACGCCCGCCCTGCGGTAGTTGCGATTCAACCGAAGATCGGTAAGCTGCAGATTTCCAAGCCAAATGTGGACGGCACTGTAGATGTCACCATCGAGATCGAGAACGTCCGTCAAGAACTCACAAGAAATGACAAGAAAGAAATGCTTTCATCCGGTGTCTATGATCTGCGGCTTTTCCGCGACGGGCAGTTGATTGGAAGTTCGACGCCGAAGGAGGCGATCGAAAAATACATCGCGGCCGCCCCGAGACTCGTCGAAGAGGGACGGAACCAGAAAGAGCTCATCAACACGCCCGAAGATAAAGCTTGGCGTGAGGCCAACGATCTCGCGAAGGTTGTGAAATTTGACGCCGGCGGTAAGGCTCTGTACACGTTCAAGAACATCAAGCTGCCAAAAAATGGCCGAAGCGAGGTAGAGTTTTCGGCGTATGCCTTCAATTCCGACCGCGTAAAGAGCGACACGGCGCGACAAACTTACAAGATCGAAAAACCGGAGATTCGAAAAGGGAAAACCTATCTGATGACGATCGGTGTAAACGCATCCGAGAACCCGGCGTGGAATCTGAACTACGCGGCGAACGATGCTGACAAGATGCAGGAGATCCTGGGCGAACGCCTCAGGGCCTCGGGCCACGATCTTATTCCGATCCGTCTCGTTTCTAACTATGGCGCAGGTCGGAAACTTACTGAGATATCCGCGACCAAGCCTATTATCAGAGCTGCATTCAGTTTGTTGGCTGGCCACCCGGAGGAGGTCAAAACACCTACCCGTAAAATGATCGACAAGATCGCGAGGATCGAAACCGTTGAACCGGAAGATACTCTGATCATCACCTTCTCGGGTCATGGTTACGCGGATCAAAACGGCATTTTCTATTTGCTTCCTTATGACGTCGGCAGCCAAACCTACAGGTTGACAAGCGACTCACTGCCGCGCTTGATCTCGTCCGATGAGCTCTCGCTCTGGATGCGCGACGTAACCGCCGCGGAAATGATAATGATCGTCGATGCATGTCATTCGTCGGCCGCGGTGCAGGGTGACAATTTCAAGCCCGGCCCGATGGGCAGCCGAGGGCTCGGCCAGCTCGCCTACGACAAGGACATGAAAATCCTTTCAGCAACGCAGGCCAACAACGTCGCTTTAGAACTTGGGTCGCTCAAGCAAGGCTTGCTCAGCTACGCCCTTTTGCAGGACGGGATCGTTCGATCGCTTGCAGATACGGACAAAAACAAACAACTGCTTTCAACCGAGTGGTTGTCATTCGCCGAAAAGCGCGTTCCGGAACTCTATCAAGAAGTTATAGAGGGAAAGCGTGAGGTGATCATCAACGGCAGCAGCACCAAAGGCGCAAAGGCTGCAGAAAATTTCGTTGGCTCTTCAACAAAACAAACGAGTGCTTTATATCTGCAGCAACCATCATTGTTCGATTTCAAGCGGCGAAAGACTTCGGCCGTTCTTTTCCGGCTAAACGGGGAATGAACACCGGGCTATCGAGAGCGGTAGCAACTCGGGTCGTAACGAATCCGAAAACCTATTACGTCATTTTAGGTTTGCATTAGCGGTGAGCGGGGTAATCCTAAGGGCGTGGCGGAACGGCTCGAGCCGCACCGGCGCATGAATGGCTGTTGAAATTTACAGCAACGTTCTGCCGGAAATACCTTGGGCAGCTTCAAACAAGCTGCCAGGCGGACATACAAAGTTCCCCGACAACTAGTGGACTTAGTCGCCCTCATTTGCAAAAATACATAATTCGCAAATTTCTTACGCTTCTTTCGCTAGCAATCGAATGGTCTCACAAAACCTGATTGGATTTGAAAACATTCCGCAAACGATCCCTCACTTTTGCATCGAGTCCTTTCGTCGCAACAACAAATCCGACGCGCTGGCGCACAAGGTCGGTGATACATGGAACAGAATATCCGGTCTCGATGCGATCGCACGCGTCAGACGAATCGCACGCGGACTCGCTTCGCTTGGCGTAAAAGCTGGTGATCGTGTCGCCATTATTTCCGAGAATCGTCCCGAATGGTCGCTTGTCGATCTCGCGATCCTCTCGCTTCGCGCGGTCAACGTTCCGATCTACACAACGCAGGCGGTCGAGCAGATCCGCTTTATCCTCGAAGACTCGGGAGCAAAAATGCTCTGCGTCTCGGGGAAAAAACTTTTCAAACACGCGGAAGACGCGATCCAAAGCGTCGAGCGTCTCGAGAAGCTGATCTTTTTTGACAGCGATGAGCTTCCGGAGACTGGACGGCGCTCGATCAGTCTCGAATCGGTAGAAGATCACGGAGACGCGGCGTCTGAAATAGACTTCGAGGAGGAACTCGCGAAGGTCGACAGCGACGATCTGGCGACGATAATTTATACGTCGGGAACGACGGGCGAGCCGAAGGGCGTCATGCTGACCCATGATAATTTCGTATCGAACATCGTTACTATCTCAAAAGGCCTTCCGATAAAGACTTCGGACTGCAGTCTGGCGGTTCTGCCGCTCTCGCATATTTTCGAGCGGACAGTATTTTATGTGCTCTGTGCAAATGGCGTTTCGATAAGTTATTGCTCGGCGTTCGACCAGATCGCAGCGCATCTGCAGGAGGTCAAGCCGACGATCATGTCCGCCGTGCCGCGTCTGTTCGAGCAGGTCTATCACAAGATCGTCAAGAAAGGTAAAGTAGCCGGCGGATGGAAAACCAGATTGTTCGACTGGGCACTCGAGGTTGGACAGGATTACTCGCGCGTTCAGGACATGCGTGGCTCGATGTCTCCGATACTGGCTGCAAAGCACGCTCTTGCAAGCCGCATGGTTTTCTCCAAATGGCGCGCCGGCGTCGGCGGCAGTATCAGATTTTTTGTTTCCGGCGGTGCGCCGCTTTCAAAAAAATTGTCATACGCATTTTGGGCGGCGGGCATTCCCATACTGCAGGGTTACGGAATGACCGAAGCGTGCATTGCGAGCGCGAATCGGCCCGACGATAACAAAGTCGGTTCGATCGGGACGCCGTTTGAGGGAATTGAAATGAAGATCGCCGAAACCGACGGCGAAATACTTGTCCGCGGCCGGAATGTGATGAAGGGTTATTACAACAATCCGGAAGAGACGGCGAGGGCCATCGACGCCGATGGTTTTTATCACACCGGCGACGTCGGTTACGAAGACAACGACGGACATTTTTACGTTACCGACCGTCTGAAAGATCTTTTCAAATTATCGAACGGAAAATACGTCGCACCGCTGCAGGTCGAGAGCCTGTTGAAGCAGAGTCCGCTCATTTCGCAGCCGGTGGTCGTTGGCAGTGGACGCAAGCAAGTCGGAGCACTCATAGTGCCCAATTGGGAAGAACTCAAGGATCTGCTGAAGGAAAAAAAGATTTCGGCCGAGGAGAGTCGCGAAGAGCTCTGCGAAAACCCGCAGGTCGTAAAACTCGTCCAGCAGGACGCGATCGATCTGACCCGCGGGCTGAACGATTACGAACGGGTCAAGAAAATTTACCTGCTGCCGAGAGAATTCTCGATCGACAAAGGTGAAATGACCCCGACGCTGAAGATCAAACGCGGGGTCATCGACGAAAAATACGCAGAAGCAATCGACGAGATCTGCGGCAGCTAATCGCCTCGTCGGGCTAACTTGTTCAACTCTGTCAGATCTCGGTTCCTCTGCAGCAGCGCGTCGGCCAACTCGAATAACGGCCCGGGAATCTTTGCAGGCTCTACGTTTTCATGGCTCGGCGGATATTCGCGATAAAATTCGAGCTCGGCCGCGCAGAATTCGCACACCGATAAATGACGGCGAAGCTCCGCGCTATCGATCGCGGAATCTCCGAACGCGACGAGTTTCTCGGACGCCGGACAATCTTCTGTTTTGCAAAAACTTTCCATCGTAATATAGGAGCCCGAAGATTCGCGCAAAATGCCTCTCACACCAATCCGGGAGTCGTTCAAATTTTTTGCTACATTCGAGTAAATCCGTAATCGACACGCGCTTCCAAAAGTGTGGGCCGAAAATGATCGCTTGTGAGCAAAGCCATTGGGCTCGTAATTCCATCAACAACAGGGCTTACAAACTGTGTTGAACATTACAAAAAACTGTTGCCCAATTTTGGAATAATTGCTAGTATCTAAATGTCGGTAGTGAGGAAGACCGAGTCCCGCGACCCACCAGCCAAAATTGACCCCGTAGCTCGGCAGTCGATTTTTCGAAAGTTTCTTCTACAAATTCAGTTTGCGACATATGAACGAACGGCAGCACAGCCATCGTACGCGTGAGCTTCGCTCAGGCACCGCCCACCTGGAATCGCAACCAGCCCTTATGAACTCAACCAAATCGCCGGAACGTCTCCCGCGATCAATCCAGAATAAACAGGTTAAGGTCGGGAAATGGAACGACAGCCTTAACGCGTCTGATGTTAATCAGATTTGGATCGAGCTTCATCGCATCGTCTCCTCGCACCCGCTTGTTCGCGCGTCGAAACGTGCGGGCTTTCTGGTCGAAGAGGGACGGTACAACGCCTACACAGATCTCACACAGGAACTGTTTGTCGCGCTGCTTAGTAAGGAAAGATTTCAACATTATCTCGACACCGGAATGTCAGACGCCGAGGTCGAAGCCGAGATCAGCCAGATCGAGCTCACGAACATGCTCACGGCCGAGCTCCGGAAGCGTTACCCGGAGTCCTATCGTCTGGCGCGTCGTATTTCAACACTGGTCCAAAACAGCGAGACGTTCAAACGCTTCGACAACGTCGGAAATCCGGAAGCTCATCGCCGGCTGGCGGATCGCTTGTACGGGCTGGCCGATTGGAAGATCGAAAAGACGCGACGCGACGTTCAGGAAATGGACGAGCGTGTCAAAGCCGTCTCATTTCAGAAACGCGACACTCGAATGGTCGGATGCACCGGGGACGCACAGATCGTGATCAGCAACGTTGAGCTTGAGAAATTGATCGTTCGTGTTTTCAAGGCGATCGATTCGCCGGTCGATGTGCGATCACTGCGATCGTTTGTCATGTCGCGGCTGCCGATCATGGATATTCACCTTGTTCCGGTCGGCGGATCAGGCGACAGCGATGACGATGAAAAGGCGCATTTCGAAATACCGGATTTTCGCCAGACACCCGAAGAAGATTTCCTGCAAAACGAGGCCGAGCATGAAGCCGCAGGTTTTGTCGAAGGCTTTTTGAATAGTCTCAGCAAGTCGGTCCGCGGAAAAGAAAGGCAGTACGATCGGATGATCAACGTGCTCTGGCATTGCTACCTTATCGCCGATAGCGGCACCCAACTCGAGGTCGCCGAGTTGCTCGGCGTGTCCGACTCGCTCGTCTCCGATTACCGAAAACGCATCGAAGCCAATCTCGCACAGCTTTCATTTACCGGCGTCAACGAAGCGCGTCAGTTCGAAAAAGCTTTGAAAAGACGTGTACGCGAGATGATCGTCGTCCCCACCGAAAAAGTCTCTGCCTGATTTCCCAGTCTCCCACTGTCCCGAAAGGGAACTGTAACCTCACCCCTCAAACCACACTCACTACGACAAAGCAATCCCGCCGAAGACTTACTCCGGCGGGATGTTTTTGTGCGGATTGTTGTTCGTTATTCGTTTTTGTTTAGTTACACGTGTTCGTTAGTGTGTGCAATTGTGTCTCCCGCGGCTTGTTCCCAAAAGTCAGTAACAACGACCTACGATCAGCGATCCGCGAACAATGAACGACGATCAACGGTCACGGCTCATCACTCATGAAGCGGACAGATATTCCAGTATCCGTCGGCATTCAGACTAGGAGCGAAGTTTAGCTTCTAAAGTTTGGTTTCATGCTTCGGATTATTCCGGTTACGGGAAGGACGACCAGCCCTTCCCGTTTTTTTGTTTAGCTCTCCTCCTATTTTAGGAGGGTTGACAGCCGCTTCGGCTGACGGGGTGGGGCAGGTGCACTACGAGGATTTAGCCGCAGATGGACGCGAATCACGCGGATTGTTTAGTGAAGAGGTGATGGAGAGTTCGTCACCCTCATCGGTGTCGACTCCGTAACCGGCTTTTCCAATCCGAAATCCAAAATCCAAGATTCCAAATCCAAAAGGCTTCCCTCCTGGAGAGGACGGTGGGGTAGTTCAGAAAACATTCCCGAGCGACTCTTGTGTGATTTCGGGGCCTAGTGTTTCGGCGGTCCGTCACGTGGACTTAAGGTAATTCCTACTCCGCATTTAGAAACGTAGGGGCGAGATTAGAAGCTGAGTATTTTGTCCCGAAGCAACTTCAGAGAGGAGCACAAAGTTACGTCAACTCAGCTCACTAATTCCTAGGGACTTCAGGTAATCGTAAGTTCGATCGTAGAACTCCGGTTTGCGAGTCATATCAGAACGGTCACCATTCGGAACAGTAATGACCATTCCTTGCCGAGCTCTAGTCAGAAGGACACGGTAGGCGTTCTTAAGATATTGCTTCCTCTGTTGAGCTAAGATCCGGTGCCATTTAGTTCCAACGAATGAGTAGGTTTCCCAGTTATCCTCGTGGTATCGGAAGTCTGCATCCCATGTGACACACGACCAGTCAAGCTCTAGTCCCTGGATTTGAAATTCCGTAGCAACGTCTTCTAGAAAGTACGACGACCGGACGTCATGCTTGCCTTCCAAGAACCAGTTAACGGGATTCATCGGAGATTTAATGTCTATCGCGTGCGGTTTCAGGCGATAAGCGTTTGAGGATGCGACAAGACCATATCGCTCACTCCCGCGAGCTTTTTCCCGAAGCCAGTTTTTGGCTGTAGGCAAGTCACGAGTAATCACCAGCGGGTACTTTCCCTTTATCTTCGCGTAGAACTCTGCTGCAACTGAAACTTCCACATCCAAGACCGCTTTTACAAAGGCTGAAACACTCTCCGCCCGGTACGAACGCATTGAAACGGCGAGATGCAGCCGATTGTCGACGACAACATGCTCTTTGTGTTCGATCAGTTTCAGTGCGTCGCCAGCGGCATACTCGGAATCATGCAATCGGTCTGAGATGTAAATATTCCACTCAGGAAACGATCGATTCAATGACTCGATCCATTCAGCAATGCCAGCTTCGCCACGATTGATTTCCTGTCCACCCCCCACCAAACAGACAATTACTGCCCAGTCCTTATGGCGATTCAAACAGGAAATCAGAAACTCAGGTTCGGATTCATTGAAGTCCGGCTGTCCTTTCTTCCGTTTCATGAAGCTCGATGTTTCAGCCAGGTTCCAAGCGCGCTGAGCTTCATCAAACACTGCGACATGGTCAGCCGGAGAGCGTTTGTCCGTTAGATATTCGTCGCGATAGTGATGAACATTCTGAATGAATAACCGGACACGACGATTCGCTTCACCTTTTGTAACGCGTTTTCCAGTTGCAACCGACCGACGAACCGTATCGCGTGCTAATGCCTCTCTGAGAATGTCTACGAGAGGTTTATTCCCCGAGAGAAAGACACTGGGCGATTGATCTCGATCGTCCATCTGCTGTGTCGCGACATCGAGACCGACCAATGTTTTTCCAGCACCGGGCACACCCGTGACAAAACATATCGACTTCTGGTTGTTTGCCTTCGACGTTTCGATGACTTCAGCTATCGCAGCCCCAGTTTCCCGGAGGTTTCTCGCAGAAGCATCGCTTCGCGAAATCTCGGCGACAGAGTGTTGGTTGTAGAGAGCGGTCGCAGCTTCGATGATCGTCGGTGTCGGCGCATAACGACCTGCGTTCCAACTATCGACGTCAATCGGATCGGCCGTTACAAAGTTAAGAACCGTATCAATCACGTTACCCAGCTGCGTGCCGTTCGTGCATATCGGTGGCGAAAGTAGACTGTCCGCGTCAAGACTGAATTTAAGTTCGGAAAGATTCGTTGTCGCTTCCGTGGCGATCAAGATCGGAGCGACAACCGGAGCGTGACTTGTTTCGTGAAAATTCTTTAGATCTAGTGCGTAATCCCAAACCTGATCGATCGCGGTTGGTAGGAATGACTTTTCGCCGACCTTGAATTCAAGGACAAAGACTACATTCACGCTTACAAGAACAACATCGACGCGGCGACCCATTCGCGGGATCGAGTATTCAAGAAAGACTCTTCCAGTCTTTCCTTCGAGACATGACTTGAGGACATCAATCTGACGAAGCCACGCGACTTTTTGCGTAGGGTCATCGGAAAAACCACTGTTCGCTCCCAGCTCGCCAAAAATCTCCTTGGAAGATTGCCTGAGAAAACCCGGGACAGTGTTGGAATAGAAATAGCGCTGCATCGGTCGTTTGTGGGCCTAGGGTCGCATGTTTTGCTCTAGAGTTAAAGCTCGAATCGAGCGTCGGACCTACTAGGAAGATTTATTCATATCTTGCTAGGTAACATCTATCGACGGCCGAAGGCTCCTTCTAGGGAGGTCATGGATTGGTAAAGAAGTTTGATCGCAAACCCTCCCAAAGAATGAAATGAAAACTTCAGACCCGTGTGAGCGGCGGGGAAAGCTAACCAAGGTTAAGGAACTGGTCTCTAGCTCATACTAACTAAGGTACGTGCGGCGAGTAACATCACCCGGCAATCGAACGGAACTTTCCGAAACGACAACCGTAAGCGAAAGGTGAAAGAGTGAAAAGGTGAAAAAGTGAAATGGGAACCTTGAAGACTGGCCGAGTGATCGGCGCGTTGGTGCTTTTGCAGATGGCAGGGCTTTCGGTCGGATTCATACTGTTGAAGCCGGGCGTCGGGACAGACTATCTGGCGCAGGCGGCGGGTATGGAGGGGGCGATCAGGATCGCGGTGATCGTGCTGTTTGCGAGCGCGTTGATCGCTCTCGGCACAGGCATCGCGGCGTTTCCCGTTTTGCGCGAACACGGTGTCCGAACGGCGATCTGGCTGGTGGCGATCGGCACGATCTGGGTCGTATTGCAATCGATGGACGGTGCACACATCTTCTCGATGATGTCGTTGAGCGAGAGACACGCCGAAGCGGGCGGGGCGAATGCGGATCTTTACAACATCGTCGGGGCACAGGTCCGCTCGACACGCATCTGGGTGCACTATGGCGTGCTGTTGACGATCGACCTGTGGTTCGGTTTGTTTTATGGAGCGCTTCTCGCGTTTCGACTAGTACCCGGCCTGCTCGGGGCTTTTGGGGTGCTGGCGGTCGTGCTGCATCTGATCGGGATCCCGCTTGCGATGTTCATCGGTTATCCAACCATTTGGCCGCTTGCATACGGACTTGGGATCAGCTTTCTATTGATCGGTGGGTGGCTGATCGCGAAGGGATTTGCGGAGAAGGTAGACGGGAGAAGGTAGACGGGAGACGGCCCGGGCGTCATCGACTTTCAGGTGATCTCGAAGTCGGGGAATACGGTGGATTCGGGTGTTGTAAAACGGCGGGATTAGGCGACGAGCTCTGACGTTAACCCGCATGCTCTTCAATCCGCGTTAATCATCTTCGCCATTAGATCGGCGAAGCGAGGATCATCGCGGAGAGAATCGATGCTCTTGTCATGTTCGAAGTGCGGTTTGTTTTGATTACCCAGTTTGACGGCACGGTTCAGCCATTTGAAAGCGAGGTCCTTATCGCCGAGGATCGCGTATGTCGAGCCGACCCAATACGCCATGTCGTGGTCGGATCGGGCGAGGTCTAAAGCGACTTCGGAAAGCTGCGCTCTCGCTTCGTTTTCGAGGCCCGAGCCGGCAAGATATATCGCGTAGAGCGGTCTGATCCCGTCCATGGTCGGATGCTCTTCGAGCACCTCGCTCATCAGATCGATCGCCATCTGCTTGTCGCCGCGGTAATAATAAACGCCCGACCGAAAAATCTTCAGCATCGGGTGATCGGGCTCGGCCTTTTCACCGCGTTCGAGCTCTTTGATCGCCTGATCGTATTCCTCCTTGTAGATAAAGATTCGGGCACGATTGTACGCAGAGACAGCGCGTGCGGCCGGATCGAGCCGAACTAGTTTCTCGAACGCCTTTAGCGAGTCTTCGTAATTTCCGTCGAGGCGGTGGATGACGCCTTTCATGAAGTAGAGAACGGCCTCGTTCGGAAACTGTTTCTGCAGCAGCTCCATCTCGGCCCTCGCTTTTTTCTTTTCGCCGCGGGCCATGTAGATCATCGTCATCAGCATGCGAGCCTCGACGACGTTCGGGTCGTAAAAGAAAGCCTTAGTAAATGCCGTCTCGGCGTGCGTGTAATCTTCGGCTTCGCCAAGGCCCTTGAAAAATCTGTTTGCGTAACAGGCTCCGAGGCCGCTGTAGGCAAGAGCAAAATGCGTATCGAGGTCGATGGCGTTCTTAAAGTTTTGGATCGCCGCGTTGACGTCGTCCACCGAAAGTGTGCGGAAAATAAAGCGGCCAAAATTGTCGCGACCGCGGAGATATTCTTCCCACGCTTCGGCGTTGTCGGTCATGCGGCGGCCGAGTTTTTCCTGTTCATGATCTGACAGTTCGAGACGCAGTCCCTCGAGAATGCGTTGGGCGATACCGTCCTGAAGCGTCAGAATGTCGCTGCCCTCGGCGTCGACGCGATCGCTCCACAGAATTTCGCCGGTCAGCACGTCAAGCAGTTGGGCCGTGACACGAAGTTTGTCGCCGCTGCGCAGAAAACCGGCCGACAGAACAGCATGGACCCGAAGCTCGCGTCCGGCTTCCCGTGGATCGACCTCTTTTCCCTGATACTTTGCGATGACCGAGCTGGGACGCACGATCAGCGAACGGAGCTGCGCGAGCTCGGTGATAACGGCATCGGCAAGAGCAAACTCATAGAAATTGGAAGCTGCCTCGCCGCTCAGATTCGTGAACGGCAGGATCGCGACGGTTTTCTTTTCGGTGCCGGTAGAAGTGACCGTCATGTCAGGAGCCATCGAAGGCGCATTTGAAACCGACGGCGTTAATGCCGACGACGTCGATTCCGGTGTCGATTTTCCGGTCAACCAATTCACTGCACGCTTGAACACGCTGCCGTCGAGATGACTTGGTGTGAAGGTGTCGCCCGACATCAACTGTGCACCCGCAATTTCCTGGAGCACATCACGAAGATCGTCACGCATTTGCGAGATCTTTGGATACCGGTTCTTCGGCTCTTTCTGAAGTGCTTTGTCGACGATCGCCTGCAAGCCAGCCGGCAGCGGATCAGGTCGCATGTCGGCGATCGGCTTCGGCGTTCCGTAAAGGACCTGATGGCGAACGTCGATGACCGTCTTTCCCTGAAACGCCCAGATGCCGGTCAGCATCTCGTATATAAGAACGCCGGTTGAAAAAATGTCCGAACGCTCGTCGGCGCGTTCGCCCTTTGCCTGTTCGGGGGCGGCGTACGTCGCCGTGCCGTAGGGAATTCCAAGTTCTGTTATCTCAGTTCGGTCCAGTCCGCGATGCTCATCTGCCTTTTCGTCCTCCAGCAGCTTTGCGAGCCCGAAGTCCAGAATCTTTGCCTGGCCGGTAGAGGTGACCATGATGTTCCCGGCCTTGATGTCGCGGTGGATGATATTTTTCGAATGAGCGTACGCGAGAGCATCCGTCACCTGGATCGCGATCGAAAGCGCGCTCCGCAGCTCAAGCGCCCGCCCACTGACCTGCTGTCGAACGTTCTTACCTTCAACATACTGCATCGCAATGTAGAAGACTCCGTTCTCCTCACTAAAGTCGTAGATCGTGCAGATGTTCGGATGATCGAGCTGTGAGCAGAGCTGGGCTTCGCGTTCGAAGCGTCTGAAATTTGCGGTCTTTTGAGTTAATTCAGGAGGAAGGATCTTAATGACAACTGTCCGGTTCAGCTTCGTATCGAGAGCTTTATAAACCGTTCCTTGCCCGCCCGAGCCGATCTTTTCCTGAATTTTATATTGGTTAATTTGCGAACCAACCATACGGATTTTGGATTTCGGATTGCGGATTTTGGATTGCCAAAATCATCAAGAAATCCTCACTCAAACGCGCCTGTACAGTCTAATCCTGCGAATCCGAAATCCCAAATCCCAAATCCCAAATCCCAAATCCCATATTGAAGAGTGCTGCCAAACTGGCGGCTAATCTATGTGGATCGTTCAGCCGCGGGGCGGATCGCCCCAACCCGATTGAAGAAACTTTCCGTCCTTGACGATCGCCGGTACGGTCACATCGCCGCCGGTGTATTCGAGCATCTCGCGCTGCCGCTCGTTATCGTGCTGCGCGTCGTATTCTGTAAACGAAATGTTGTTTTCGTTGTAAAAGTCGCGAGCCCTCTGGCAATAAGGACAGTTGGGCTTTACATACATTACTATCGACATTGCGAATCTCCTTGCGATGCTATTATCTTAACGAAGTCAGAAGAAGGTTGCCAGCTACGCTGTAGTCTGTGGCCGTTGCCGGTGGCGTATTTATATCTGCAAAACTCTGAGTTCGCTTTTAGCCCCGTTAGGGGCGAAATGTTTGTAGAATGAATAGCACAAACTAGACAAGCTCCTTTAGGAGCGACACCGACTCCCCATGGCAACACTTTCTCCAAACTGGATCGGACGGCCGCTCCCAAAGGAGCTCAGGCCATCTTGATGCCATCGTTTCTACAAACATTTCGCTCCTGACGGAGCGGGGACTCTCTTTCGTCTCGTTCAGGGAACAGCTATCATATTCCTCATTCATGGACCATCCCGAAATTTTCGAACAATACGAACGCTTAGTAAAAATAATCATCTGCGGCGTTGAACGCGAAGTTCCCGAGAACAATTCGATCCTCCGCGGACTCCAATTTCTCGATATGGAAGCTATTTCGTACGGCGATTTTTGCTGGAACGGGGAATGTATCAATTGCCAGGTGTGGATACTGAACGGCGGCAAAGAAAAGGCGGTCATCGCATGCCGAACTAATGTCGAAGAGGGAATGGAGATCGTGCGGCTGAGCGACGGGATGGAGATCTCATGACCCTATCGAGTAAGAGTGTGGCGGTCATCACGGGTGCGGCTTCGGGGATCGGCCGTGCCCTTGCCCTTCGCATGGCTCAAGAAGGAGTTGCCGGAGTTGCGATCGCCGATGTGAACGAGGCCGGCCTGACGGAAACGCTTGAGATGGTTGCGGCCGCCGGTGTTCCGGTTTCGATGCACACACTCGATGTGTCGAATCGCGAGGCGGTCGAACACTTCGCCGATGATGTTCTGGCGAAACACGGTAGCGTCACGCATCTGATCAACAACGCCGGGGTCGGTTTGATCGGGACCTTTGACCAGTTGACGATTGAAGACTTTGAATGGCTGATGGGGATAAATTTCTGGGGCGTGGTGTACTGCACAAAAGTGTTCCTGCCGACGCTGCTCGAACAAGAAAGCGCTCACCTCGTGAATGTCTCAAGCGTCTTCGGCCTGATCGCACCAGCCGAGCAGACGGCGTACACTTCATCCAAATTCGCCGTCCGCGGATTTACGGAAAGCCTGAGGCACGAGCTTTGTGACACGAACGTCGCGGTCTCCTGCGTTCATCCGGGCGGGATCAAAACCAACATCGTTAGAAACTCGCGGATTGGTACGGAAACGCCGGAGGAATGGAAGCAACAGGGCGTGAAATTTTTCGACAAGGTTGCGAAGACTTCGTCCGAAGAGGCCGCCGAGGTAATTCTGCGTGGAATTAGAAAAGGAGACCCGCGGATCCTGATCGGCAAGGATGCCCGCACCATCAGCGTGTTATCTCGCCTGTTCCCGAAACGTTATCTGGGAATTATCGAACGACTGAACGGTCATAAGATGAGCCTCAGGAAGAAGTAGGTGAGACGGAAGACAAGAGACAAGAGACAAGAGACAAGAGAACGTGAGGGTGTAAAAAGTTTTGTGTAAATGGTCATCGCGAGCCGGATGGAGTATGTT
>JBDTWZ010000033.1:0-23387 GCA_040006435.1 Acidobacteriota bacterium | reverse complement strand
TTTTGTTGACACTGATTCTACTCAATGTCGGGAGAAACCGTCTTTATAACATCACTAATCGAGCAAAACGCGCGCCGCCCGCTACTGACCGATCCCGAAGATGTACGGAGCGATGATCAGTGAGACGATCGACATCAGCTTGATAAGGATGTTCATCGACGGGCCCGACGTGTCCTTGAAAGGATCGCCGACGGTATCGCCTGTGACCGAAGCCTTGTGTGCTTCCGAGCCTTTGTAGACCATCTCGCCGTTGATCAGAACGCCTTTCTCAAACGATTTCTTTGCGTTGTCCCAGGCACCGCCGGCGTTCGACTGGAAGATCCCCATCAACACGCCCGAGACGGTGACGCCCGCGAGCAGACCGCCGAGAACTTCCGGGCCCATTGTAAAGCCGACGAGCACCGGCGTGACCAGAGCGATCGCACCAGGCAGCATCATTTCGCGGAGCGACGCCTTGGTCGAGATCGCAACGCACTTTTCGTATTCCGGTTTCGCTTTGTATTCCATGATGCCCGGAATTTCGCGGAACTGGCGGCGAACTTCGTTAACCATATCCATCGCCGCACGGCCCACTGCCTGAATGCACAGTGCGGAGAAAATGAACGGGATCATCCCGCCGACGAATAGACCGGCGAGAACATTCGCTTTGTAAATGTCGATGCGGTCGATGCCGGCGATACCGACAAACGCCGCAAACAACGCAAGCGACGTAAGCGCCGCCGAAGCGATCGCAAATCCCTTACCTGTCGCCGCGGTCGTGTTGCCCACGGCATCGAGATTATCGGTGCGCTCGCGAACATCCGGAGGTAACTGGCTCATCTCGGCGATACCGCCGGCGTTATCGGCGATCGGCCCGAACGCGTCGATCGCGAGCTGCATCGCTGTCGTCGACATCATTCCCGCCGCGGCGATAGCCACACCGTAAAGACCGGCGAAGTAGTATGACGCCATGATACCGGCGGCCAGTGTCAGGATCGGAATAACCGTCGATTTCATCCCGACGGCAAGACCGCCGATGATATTCGTCGCATGTCCGGTCGCGGACTGTTGAACGATCGACATGACCGGCTTTTTACCCATCGCGGTGAAATATTCAGTCACGAAACTCATGATCGCACCGACGATGGTTCCGACGACGATCGCGAAAAAGACGTCCATCTTATCGAACGTGTTCGTACGCAATTTGATCGGGCCGTCCGGCAAGATCCACATCACGGCGAAGTACGCGGCGATGACCGTAAGGATGATCGAAGACCAGTTTCCGAGGTTGAGCGCATTTTGGACGCTCGATTTTTCGTCCTTGATCCTGACGAACAAAGTCCCGACGATCGAGAAAACAAGTCCGAGACCGCAAATCACCATTGGCAGAAGGATCGGCGACATGCCACCGAAAGCATCGTTGAGCTTGATCTCTTGTCCGAGCACCATCGTCGCGAGAATGGTCGCGACGTACGATCCAAAAAGATCGGCGCCCATGCCAGCCACGTCACCAACGTTGTCGCCAACGTTATCGGCGATCGTCGCGGGGTTGCGAACGTCGTCTTCGGGAATTCCGGCTTCGACTTTGCCAACGAGATCGGCTCCGACATCGGCCGCCTTTGTATAGATACCGCCGCCGACACGCGAGAACAGAGCGATCGATTCGGCACCGAGCGAGAAACCTGTCAGCACTTCGATCGCCGTCCTCACTTGGTTTGCACCGAGGTCGGCGAAGATCGCGAGGAACACAATGAACAGTCCGCCAAGACCGAGGACCGCGAGGCCCGCAACACCGAGACCCATTACGGTCCCGCCGGTGAATGAAACTTTTAGCGCCTGCTTGAGGCTTGTACGGGCGGCCTGCGTGGTGCGAACGTTTGCTTTGGTCGCGACCTTCATCCCGATATATCCGGCCGTCGCCGAAAAAACGGCTCCGATGATGAAGGCGATAGAGATCAGCCAGCTCGAGTGGATCTCGCGGCCGTTTACCTCATGGATCGTTCCCGAGTACGCCAGCAGCACCGCGGTGAACAGGACGAATATGCTGAGTACTTTCCATTGCGCCTTGAGAAATGCCATCGCTCCGTCGGCGATATAGCCGGAGAGTTCCTGCATTTTCGCATCTCCGGGATCCTGCTTACTGACCCAGGCCGACTTAAACGCCATTACCACCAATCCCAGAATCCCCAGAGCCGGTGCGAGATAAATTACGTAATTGTTCATGTTGTTCTTAATCTTGTTCCTGCCGGTCGCGACGACACAACTTGTACCGTTACCTTGCGCGGCCTGGAAACACAAAAATCTAGTGGATATCCAAAGTTATTGATTATCAACAAATGATAGGTATTTAACAAATATCGGGGAGCAAAATATGCCTCGAACCGCCGAGACGCAGGTGACGCCGAGTTTAGAGAATTGTTCCTCGTTCTCGGCGTCTCTTGCGCCTCTGCGGTAAAATTCCAATGTGAATTCAATCCTGGTCAGCTCGAAGCGGCGCGAAGAGATGATCGACATCACCGCGGATGTCGAAAAGCTTATCCCGGAAAAGGGTGAAGGGGTTTGCGTACTGTTCACGCAGCATACGACGTGTGGGCTAACGGTAAACGAGAATGCCGACCCTGACGTTCAGTCTGACATGCTAGGGTTTCTTCAGCGGCTGATCCCACAGTACGAGCCGAGCTTCAAACACTTCGAACATAACTCCGACGCGCATATTAAATCGTCACTGGTGGGATCGAGCGTAACCGTCCCGTTCGAGGACGGTAAACTCGCGCTTGGGCGTTGGCAGGGGATCTATCTTTGCGAATTCGACGGACCGCGGGAGAGAAGGGTCGTTGTACAAGGGATGAGGGACGAGGGATGAGTGACAAGTGATGAGTGACAAGTGGATGATCCATTTAGTTGGGGGTGAGATTATGCACTCGTCCCTTGTCCCTTGTCCCTTGTCACTAACAACTAAAAACACTATGACCGCCGGATATTCAGGAAAGCCTTTGTCGAAAAAGTTGGGAATACAGCCCGGGATGATGGTGGTAACCGTCGGCGCTCCGCATGACTACACCGATTTGCTGATGCACGTGCCGGACAATGTGCTGATCGTCGAGGCTGGATCTCGCGGCTCAGCAATGGCCAAGGTCTCAAGCGGCCCGGCGGACATGGTTCATCTGTTTACGAACAACCGCGACGATCTCTTTCGTGGCCTCGCCGAACTCAAGAACCTCATCAAACAGGACGGCGCCATCTGGGTTTCGTGGTACAAGAAGGCGGCGAAACTTCCGACCGAGATAACAGAAGACACGATTCGCGAAGCGGCGTTGCCGCTTGGGCTGGTCGATGTAAAGGTCTGTGCGGTCGATGAGAAATGGTCGGGGTTGAAGCTGGTGATTCGAAAAGAGAATCGGACGTAGGACTTGAGTCTGGCGAGTCTGGCGAGTCTAATGAGTCTGACGAGTCTAATGAGTCTGACGAGTCTAATGAGTCTGACGAGTCTAATGAGTCTGGCGAGTCTAATGAGTCTGACGAGTCTGGCGAGTGGTCAGTATTCGGTAGTCGGTAGTAAAATGGCTGAACCGCACGGGTCGCGGGAATTCATTCTACTGACTATCGACTACCGACTACCGACCAATGACCATTGACCACTAAACTTATGTCCGAACCAATCCTAGTAGCAAAAAAAGAAGCCGCAGAATTTTTTCTCCTGACACAGATGGCGAATCGTCACGGCGTGATCACCGGTGCGACCGGCACGGGCAAAACGGTGACGCTCCAGCGGATCGCTGAAAATTTTAGCTCGCGCGGCGTGCCGGTATTCATGGCCGACATCAAAGGCGATCTGACAGGCGTCAGCCAGGCGGGCTCCATGACCGGAAAGATCGGCGAGCGGCTGACGATGCTCGGTTTCACGGATGTGAAATTCGAAGGTTCGCCCGTCACGCTATGGGACGTGTTCGGCAAACAGGGCCATCCGCTTCGCGCGAGCGTATCGGCGATGGGTCCGCTGCTCATCTCGCGCATCCTGCAGCTCAACGACACGCAGGAAGGTGTGCTGGCGCTCGCGTTCAAAGTCGCCGATGAGAACGGCCTGCTGCTGTTGGATCTGAAAGATCTGCAGTCGCTGCTGCAATTTGTCGGTGAGAATGCCGATGAGTTCACATTGAAATACGGCAATGTGTCGAAGGCAACGATCGGCGCGATCCAGCGCGGCCTGCTGCAATTAGATCAGCAAGGTGCCGCACAATTTTTTGGCGAGCCGGCGGTCAAACTTGATGATTTCATCCAGACGCTCGGCGGCAAAGGCGTGCTGAATCTTCTCGCGGCAGACGATCTGATAAATTCCCCAAAACTTTACTCCACGTTTCTGTTGTGGCTCTTATCGGAGCTGTTCGAGATGCTCCCTGAGGCAGGCGATCTCGACAAACCGAAACTCGTATTCTTTTTCGACGAGGCGCATCTTCTTTTCAATGACGCACCGTCGTCACTTGTTGAGAAGATCGAACAGGTCGTTCGGCTGATCCGATCAAAAGGCGTCGGCGTATATTTTGTCACGCAAAGCCCGGCCGATATTCCTGACAAGGTCCTCGCACAGCTCGGCAATCGCGTCCAGCACGCGCTGCGGGCGTACACGCCTAAGGAGCAGGAGGCTGTAAAGATCGCGGCGAAAAGTTTTCGTGAAAATCCGGATGTCGATACGGTGAAAGCGATCACCGAGCTCGGCGTCGGCGAAGTGCTTATCTCAACGCTCGACGAAAAAGGCGTCCCGACAATAGTCGATCGCGCATTCGTCGTCCCGCCTGTCAGCCAGATCGGCCCGGTTACAGCGGAGCAACGTGCACAATTGATCAGCTCGTCGCTGGTCGCCGGTCAGTACGAGCAGACGATAGATCGCGAATCGGCATTCGAGATCTTGTCGAAAAAAGCACAGGAACGTGCTGCCGTAGCGGCAGAAACAAAAGCGGCCGCCGATGCCGAGAAAGAAACTGCGAAGCAGGAGAAGGCCGAACGAGCCGCAGCTCAAGCACCCGACACGTTTACCGAATCGGTCACTAAAAGCGCATTACGTTCTGCGATCACCAGCATCGGGCGTTCGATCGGAACTCAGATCGTTCGCGGTGTGCTCGGCAATATCTTCGGCGGAAAGCGTTCGAAAATGTTTGGCTTCGCGAGTTCTCGCGGTACAACCACCGAACCAGAAGAATCGGCTGGTAAAAATACTGAGGCTACACAAGGCTTGGACGACGACATTTCCGAATCTACAGAACAAAAGGACGGCGCTTAATGGGATGGAGATTCCGAAAAAGTTTCAAGATCTTTCCCGGCGTTCGAATCAATATTGGTAAGAAAGGGCTCACAAGTACGACTGTTGGAAAGCGTGGGATTAGCACGAGTGTTGGAAAACGAGGAATTTTCCAAAACATCGGAATTCCGGGCACAGGTTTATCTTACCGAAGCCCGATTGCCAATGGCGAAATATCAGTCCTGCGACCTCTTATCATACTTGGTGCGGCGGCATTTATCTTTGGCGGCATCGCGCTGATTTTGTTGTTTGTAGTAATGGGAAGAACCCCCGGGAAGCAACAAGTTGACTCGCCTACCCGGGCAATAGAGAATGTTCAAACGACTCCGCTACCAAGACCGTCTAATTCGACCGCTGTAAAGACCGAGACTAATGCAAAACGAGCCAATAGAAACAGATTCAAAGGAAAATAAACTAGGCTTCATAAATTTAGCGGTATTGGTATTGTCACTCTATGTACTTGGCGCTCTGTTGATCGATACGTTCTTTACGCTCGAACCGGAAATATCCAGACTTCTGAGCCTCATTGATGATTTTATATGCGTATTCTTTCTGTTTGAATTTGCAATTCGCCTTTACCGGGCCGACAACAAACTCCAGTTCATGAAATGGGGTTGGATTGACCTTCTTTCTAGCATACCGACGTTGGAATATTTTAGACCGGGCCGCCTATTTCGTTTATTCAAGCTATTCAGAATCCTTCGAGCGTTTCGCTCATTGAAGCATTTGAGTAGTCACGTGTTTCAGAAGAGAATTCAAGGAACTTTTAACTCTGTTGTGATTCTCGCGATTTTGATGTTGATCTTTTCATCCGTGGCAATATTGCAGGTAGAGGATGACCCTAATAGCAACATCAAGACCGCAGAGGATGCACTTTGGTGGGCGTATGTGACCATCACGACGGTGGGCTACGGCGACAAGTATCCCGTAACAACGGAGGGACGAATCCTTGCGGCTTTTCTGATGACGACAGGTGTGGGACTGTTTGGAACGTTTACTGGATTCGTGGCGAGTTGGTTCGTCGAGGGACGTATAGACGAACGCAAGTGACGATGGAAGGGCGAACACACCAGTCCGGATGAGTGGGAAGCAAATAATATGCTCCTCAAAGACGACGTAATCGAAAAGATAAAATCCGGCGAGATCACGCTGATCTTCCGCCGTTGGAAAAAGCCCGGAGTGAAATCTGGCGGCACGCAGATGACGCAGGGCGGCGTGATCGGAATAGACGAGGTAGACGTCGTCGCTGAAACTGATATCACCGATCTCGACGCACGCGAGGCCGGTTACACATCGCGCGATGATTTGCTCTCGCATCTCAACTATCGCGACGATCCCATCTACAAGATCCGTGTTTATTTCAAGGGCGAAGATCCACGCATAGCACTTCGTGAGAAGGCTGAGTTGGGCGAATCGGAGTTGGACGAAGTGATCGCCAAACTCGAGAAGCTCGATAAGAACTCGAAGCGTGGACCCTGGACATTGTCATATCTTCAGGTCATCCACGACATGCCGCAGACATACTCTGGCTTGCTCGCCGATTATCTCGGTCTTTCCATTCCCGAATTCAAACCATGGGTGCGTAAATTAAAAGCGTTAGGCCTTACGGAGAGCCTGCATCCGGGATACAGGTTGTCGCCGCGAGGTGAGAGAGTGCTCGCCGCGATTCGGCAGCGGGAAGTGTAGACTGATTCCAATGAAAGTCCTTCTCACGGGAGCCAATGGCTACATTGGAAAGCGCCTTCTACCACTGCTGATCGAGGCCGGCTGCGAGGTCGTCTGCGCGGTTCGGGACACAAACCGCCTTCCCCGCGAAGGATTCTATAAACATCCGAACGTCTCAGCTCTCGAAATTGATTTCTTGAGCGATGTTGACGTAAGGGATGAACTGAAAGATATTGATGCCGCTTACTACTTGATCCATTCGATGAGCGACGACGACGCTTCGAGTTTCGAAGATCTTGAGAAAACCGCAGCCCTGAATTTTGTTCAACTGATAGATCAAACGGCCGCAAAACAGATCATTTATCTTGGCGGGATCACAAACGAACAAGAACTTTCGAAGCACTTAGCATCGAGGAAAAAGGTCGACGAGGTACTTCGCACCAGTCAGGTACCGGTCACGTCGCTTAAGGCCGCCATAATCGTCGGTTCAGGTAGCTCCTCGTTCGAGATCATTCGAGATCTCGTCGAAAAACTACCGGTGATGATCACGCCGCGATGGTTGGACACGCGAACCCAGCCGATCGCGATACGCAACGTGCTTGAGTATCTCGCCGGCGTACTTCTTCGTGAGGACACGTACGGCGAATCGCACGACATCGGCGGGCCGGACGTAATGACGTACAAGGAAATGCTGCTCCAGTTTGCTGAAGTGCGCGGGTTAAAACGGTACATCTTTACGGTCCCCGTAATGACACCAAAGCTCTCGTCATATTGGCTTTATTTTGTTACGAGCACTTCATACAAGCTAGCCGTAAATCTGGTAAACAGCATGAAGATAGAGGTCGTCGCGGAGCCAAACGATTTGCGTGAGCGCCTGGGTATCTGCCCCGTTAGCTACAAAGATGCGGTCCGGTTAGCTTTTCAGAAGATCGGGCAGAACAGCGTAGTTTCGAGTTGGAAAGATTCGCTCGTCTCGAGCTTCAAGGACAATTCGCTGCGTCAGCACATGGAAGTCCCGGTCAATGGATGTCTCGTGGATGAACGGACCGTGCGGATCACGACCGACGTTGATCAAGTGGTCGAGAATATCTGGTCGATCGGGGGTAGGCGTGGCTGGTATTACACAAATTGGCTCTGGTCGATCCGCGGCCTGATAGACAAGATATTCGGCGGCGTGGGGCTGCGGCGGGGCAGGACTAATGTGAGTACGATCAATGCCGGCGACACGCTCGATTTTTGGAGAGTACTGGTGGCCGACAAACCAAATAAGCGACTGCTTCTTTATGCCGAAATGAAACTGCCCGGCGAGGCGTGGCTGGAGTTCATGATCGTGCGAAAAGATGAACAAGACTATCTAAAACAGGCGGCGACGTTTCGTCCGAAAGGACTTCTTGGCCGGCTATACTGGTATTCGGTCCTGCCCTTTCACTATTTCGTATTCCGGGGAATGGCGGGAAATATTATCCGGAATCAAGAGTTGTGAGTGCCGCACCTCAGAAGGATTGTTTCTCTACGGCATAAAGCAAGGAACAAATCAAAGCTGTGTAAACCCTCAGTTGGATAACGAGGATACCTACGGTTCGCAAACAACAACCACGCGCGACAATCAGTTGATGTCGCTTCAAAGCATTCTCAAACTACTCGCGGCCATGCTGACAACCGTCACAGCATCCGCATTTGCCCATTCTCCACATTTTGATATTGCCATTGTCAGAAGTGGCAAGAGCTTCGCTTTTCCAATTCTCAACAGCCATGATCGTGTCGCGACCCGAATAAACCGACTTCTGCAATTGTCGGAACTACAGTCCTTGGGCAAGGGCCGGTCGCGGCGAATCTTTGACCAGGCACGGGTAGACGATGGCAGCATCTACGGCGGAAAAGTCTGGATGATGTCGTCGATCTACACGAACAACCGTCGCGTTCTTTCGCTAGGCTTTGACGAGTCGAGTTGCGGCATGACCTGCACGTATTGGCATCGATATCATACCTTTAATCCTGCCAACGGTGATCGAATCTCACTTCAGGACCTGTTCACCAAGACCGGCTACGAAAAGTTCTTTAAGCTGATTACCGATAGACGCAGCTCGAAGTATCGACGCGAAGTTCATCGTAAAGTGGAAGCTGAGGATCAAGAGTCCTTTCTCGGAACCATAGGGTGTTTCGAGAACGACGACTTGTCGGACTTCTACCTTGTCGAGCGGGACATCGTAATCGACGGAGAGAACTGTTTGATCAAGAGTCAGAAATTCGACGGTTTGAAAATGTATGTAAAGATTCGATTGCCTGAATTCCGTTCGTTCCTCAACAACTACGGACGGTCAGTCTTCGGCCTGTCCGCTTCCACTCTCGCCAAATTCCCTTCTCATCGGCTGCCGCAGCTGTTCGAGGGCTCTATCGACGGTTCGCTACCGATCGCGCTCGTCCTCAATTCAGAGTTTGAACTAGGGATCAGAGGCATTTATGCATACTTAAGACAGGGCGAGGGGATTGGACTGGAAGGCGACCTGATCGACGGACAAATGAAAATAACTGAGTACGTACTTGAGCCGCGCACGACCATGAAGGTCTACGGTCCCACACGCAATTACATCGAGAACGGTCAGGTGTCAGCGGCGTTCGACGGTCAGCGCCTTGAAGGAACTTGGACTGACAAGGACAATAACCGAAATCTCTCAATTGTCGCGGCACGCCCGTAAACATCCGACGCGTGTTTCACACGCTCGGTTCCTTTTCGTTCGGACTACACACTCGCTTCGCTCGTGTGTAGCTAAAGTTATAGCCGCGTGCTCCGCACGCTTCCCATCTGATGAGATCTAGAATCCAAGATGCAAAAGCCCGCGCGTAAGCAAGGGCGATATGCTCAACGCGGAGAGTATCGCCCTTGATTACGCAGTGGCCGTTGCAGGTTTGAACACAGCTTCCGAGATAGACTGATGTTGAGCATATCGCCCTTGCTTACGCGCGGGCTTTTGCACCTGACGCTCCTGTGGCGGCGCGCAATAGCCGACTCGAACCGTCAGTACAACAAAAACTCCTTTCTAATTTCCGCAAACTCACTCGATCTCGGCTCCCACGACGCAGTTATCTCATCTAACGACGCGCCGGCCTCGATCGCTTTTCGGATCTTGTCTGTCCCGCAAACGATGTCGAACGGGTTCCGGCCAAACTCGTACTCGTATTCGTTCTGCCGCCACTGAAAACGATCGGGATACATTTCGTACGCGGTCTTGACCATCGCGATGCCGACGACGACCGGCGTGAACGTCGAACGATCCGTGACGTGGAGCTGTACGCCCGCACACCTCTCGCCAACGAACTCCGAGAACGTCGGTTCGAAGTACGCTTCGCGAAAAGCGACACCGGGGAAATCGAATTTGCGAAGCTCAGCCGCCCAGGCGTAAGCATCGATGTACGGAGCTCCGTTTAGCTCGAACGGTTTGGTCGTACCCCGGCCTTCCGAAAGCTCGGTACCTTCAAGATGGACGGTCGCGGGAAAAACTGCGCACGTATCGATAGTGGGAATATTCGGCGAAGGAATCGTCCAGGGAAGCCCCGTGTCTTCGTGCCACATCTCGCGGCCCCAGCCTGTCATCGTTACAACTTCGAGATCGCATCCGATGCCGAAATGCTCATTGAACAACTCCGCCATCTCACCGATCGTCATGCCCGGACGCGTCGGCAGCTCGAACTGTCCGACGAAGGACGTGAACGCTTTCTCTGTAACGTTGCCTTCGACGGTGACGCCGTTGATCGGATTCGGCCGATCGCACACAATGACGCGCTTGCCGTATTTTGCGGCGGCGATCATACAGTTCGCCATCGTGTATGTGTATGTGTAGATCCGGCAGCCGATATCCTGCAGATCGACTACGAAGGTATCGATCTCATCGCACATCTCCTCGGTCGGTACACGCGTTTCACTGTAGAGCGAATAGACCATCAACCCCGTTCGCGGATCACGAACATGCGGCGTCTCGATCATGTTGTACTGCACGTCGCCGCGGATGCCGTGCTGCGGTCCGAAAAGCGCGTTGAGTTTGAACGCATCATGTGCAGCAACGACGTCGGCAATGTGCCGGAAATCGGGTAGGACGGACGCCTGATTGCAAACCAGCCCGATTCGTTGGCCGCGAACAAGGTCGATCTTCTCGTCGAGCAAAGCCTCGACACCAAGTCGTGTTCGATTATTCATGCGTATCAATCCGAAAGCCCAAGCCGGCGCCTGGGCGGAAGGGTTTCATTACAAAATTAATAATTACCTAATTACGGAATTACGTTTCCAAAATCTTAAAGCGACAGGAAGTTTTTCAAAGGTAATTCCGTAATTCGGTAATTATTAATTTGTAATGCCGATCTATTCATCCTACTCAATAAAATCATTCGCCGACAGTTCCCGGGGTTTGAGGTTGTTTCGCTTGATGACGCGGACACACACGTTCCAGCGCAGGATTGCGTCGTCGTTGCCGGAGGGACGGATGGCCTCGGCCTTCTCGAACCATTCCATCGCCTGTTCGAACAGCTCATACACGTTTATGCCGCCTTTATTGAGCGCGGCTTTCGCACGACGTTCGTAAACAATGCCGGTGTAGTATGCACGTTCGTATTCGCCCTCGATCTTCGCCAGAAAATCCTGGAAACGACCGTCGCCGACGGCGTAATCTTTCGAGAACCTGTCGCTCATCGCGAGCACTATGTTCACGAGCGCCTCCTGGTTATCGGGCTCGATCGCGAGAATATCGAGATAGATGCTCTCGGCGGCTCCGGGCTCGTTGAGCAGGCGATACCGATTCGCCTTTTCGAGTGCGGCGGGTACGGCTTCGTGATGGAGTGGTTTGAGTTCGAACATGATGTTGTTCAGAGTGCAGGCTTCAGCTTGTTTCAATTAAGAACAAGCTAAAGCTTGCACTCTGAACGCGCTACTTCTTCTTCCTAAATATCTTCACGAGCCGTGCAAGCGGATCGTAAAACTCATCGACGACGCGTTCCTTGAGCGGAATGATCGCGTTGTCGGTGATCGTAATATGCTCCGGACAAACTTTGGTGCAGCATTTCGTGATGTTGCAGTATCCGATGCCGAATTCGTTCTTCAATTCGCTGACACGGTCCTCGGTATCTAACGGGTGCATCTCGAGCGCGGCGGCGTAAACCAGGAATCGCGGTCCGATGAATTCGTTGTGCTTTTCATGATCGCGAAGCACGTGGCAGACATCCTGACACAGAAAGCATTCGATGCACTTACGGAACTCTTGCACGCGGTCGATGTCCGACTGCTGCATACGCCATGTCCCGTCCTCGGCGTCGGGCGGTCGCGGCTTGAATTTCTTGATCCGTTTTTTGACCTCGAAATTCCACGACACATCCGTGATGAGATCTTTGGTCGTAGGGAACGCCCGCATCGGCTCGATCGTCACCGCCTGTGTGATATCGATCGTATCAAGTCGCGTCATGCACATCAGTTTCGGTTTGCCGTTTATCTCGGCCGAGCACGATCCACACTTTCCTGCTTTGCAATTCCAACGGCACGCGAGATCCGGCGCCGACTCGGCCTGGATCTGATGAACGGCGTCGAGCACGACCATGCCCTCGGTCACTTCGGTCGAGTAATCGACCATCTCACCAGCGCCGCTTCCGCCTCGTCTTATCCTGAATGTTGCTGTTGCCATTTCGTGTTCTTGTTCTTTTAGTGTCTTTTCCGTTTGTTCGTGCTTTCTTTTCGTGCGTTTCGTGTAATTCGTGGTTCGGTTTTATATAACGTAACGCTTCCATTCAAGTTTAGGTCGAGCGCCAAAATTCATAAGTAGACCAACATGCATGTTTGTGATCTTCAAGTAGTTGATGATTTGCCCTTCCTCGACCGGGGTCAGCCGAAATTGAGATTTCAATTCCACAATTATTTGGTCGTAGCACACGAAGTCCGGACGGTAGATTTTCTCCAGTGCGATTCCCTTGTAATAGATCTTTAGTCGCTCCTCTCGAACATAAGGAACTTTCCGTCTATCAAGCTCGATCGCTAGCGCCTCTTGATGCACGGGTTCGAGAAATCCGACACCCAGCGTGTAATAGACTTCCATCGCTGCTCCGGCGATCGCATACACTTCATCCTTCAATATGAGTTCTGGCATGGGAGACTCCTGAACAACAAATCTTAGACATCAAAGAACAAAACCGAACCACGAATCACACGAAATCACACGAACAAAACCGAACCACGAAACACACGAAAAAAGAAAAAGAACATGAAGAGACTAACCCATTTCCTCGATAACTTTTCTTAATTCCTCTGGCATTTCGGGGATCGGCACGCGCGAGATGTTCATGCGGCCGTCGGCGTCTTGCTTGAGCGAAAAATTGAACGTACCAAATTCCTTTTCCTTGTCCGGGTAATCCTCGCGAAAATGTCCGCCGCGGCTCTCTTTGCGTTCGAGAGCGGCGACGGCGATCGCCTCGGAAACCGTGAGCAGGTGCTTTAAATCGAGTGCCGTGTGCCAGCCCGGATTGAAATCGATGTTTCCGGTGACAGAACAATTCGCCGACCGCGTTTTCATTTTCTGCAGTTCGTCGACAGCCTCGCGCATCTCGTTCTCGTTACGGACAATGCCGACCAGCCGCTGCATCATGTCCTGCAGATCATGTTGGATGTTGAATGCATTCTCGCCCTGCTCGCGATCGAACGGCTCGAGAGCACGGCGAGCTTCGATTTCGATCTGCGTGCTGTCGACGGATCCGTGCGAATTCGCTTTCGCAAATTCGGCAGCAAACTCGCCGGCGCGTTTTCCGAATACGATCAGGTCCGAAAGCGAATTTCCACCTAAACGGTTCGCACCGTTGATGCCCGCGGCACATTCGCCGGCGGCAAAAAGTCCCGGCACGGTCGACGCCTGAGTATCCGAATCGACGCGGATACCGCCCATGATGTAGTGCGTCGTCGGCCCGACCTCCATCGGCGTCGTCGTGATGTCGAGGTTCGCGAGCTGTATGAACTGGTGATACATCGACGGCAATTTTTTCTTGATATGCTCGGCCGCATTCGGCAGCTTTTCCTTGATCCAGGCGATGTCAAGATACACGCCGCCGTGCGGTGAGCCTCGGCCCGCTTTCACTTCCCGATTGATGCAGCGTGCGACGTGATCGCGCGTCAAAAGCTCGGGCGGGCGGTTCGCCGATTTGTCACCCTGCGTGTAACGCCAGCCTTCTTCCGGATCTTTTGCCGTCTGGTCCTTATAAAGGTCCGGAATGTCATCGAACATGAAGCGTTTTCCTTCGCTGTTCTTCAAGATCCCGCCTTCACCACGAACTCCTTCGGTAACGAGAATTCCACGAACGCTCGGCGGCCAGACCATCCCGGTCGGATGAAACTGGATGAACTCCATATCGATGAGCTCTGCATCGGCATGAAACGCGAGCGAGTGTCCGTCGCCGGTCCCTTCCCACGAATTTGATGTGATCTTGTAAGCGCGTCCGACACCGCCGGTCGCAAGAATTACGGCCTTCGCTTTAAAGACACGAAATCTGCCGTGCTCGCGCTCGTATGCGAAACATCCGACGACACGGTCGCCGTCTTTTATCAGCGACACGACGGTAACTTCCATGTGAACGTCGATGCCTTGATGAATTCCGTGATCCTGCAATGTTCGGATCAATTCAAGTCCGGTGCGATCACCGACGTGTGCGAGCCGCGGATAACGATGACCGCCGAAATTTCGCTGAAGGATTTTGCCGTCTTTCGTGCGGTCAAAAACCGCGCCCCATGCCTCGAGTTCGCGGACACGATCTGGCGCTTCCTTTGCGTGAAGCTCCGCCATCCGCCAGTTGTTTATATACTGGCCGCCGCGCATCGTGTCGGAAAAATGTACCTTCCAGTTATCGCGATCGTCGACGTTTCCCATTGCCGCGGCCATCCCGCCTTCGGCCATCACAGTGTGAGCTTTTCCGAGAAGCGATTTGCAGATCAGCCCGACGCTTACGCCCGCAGTAGATGCTTCGATCGCCGCACGCAATCCTGCACCGCCCGCACCGATGACGAGAACGTCGTGTTCAAATGTTGTGTATTCCGTCATGAAGAATTAGCCACAGAGGACACCGAGAATCCTTTTCGGGTCTTTTCGTGTATTTCGTGTTTTCGTGGTCTTCGTTCAATCGTTACTCGGAACGCCACCAAAGTTATGTGCAAATGCCAACCACGAAGCCAACGAAGTAAACGGTTAAGTTTTTGAAGCCTTCCTGTTTCGTGTTCTGGCTTTGTTCGTGTCGTTTCGTGTGAGTTCGTGGTTCCAGATATTTCGCAGGCGGACTGGAACCACGAAAACACTAAATCACACTAAACTCCTGGACACTCCAAACATACAAGCACACTAAAAACACGAAAAGAAAGTCGACCAAGACTCTCGGTGTACTCTGTGGCAGATATTTAAAAAATCCGATAATCCGTAAACACGCCCATCGAGCACAGCCGCACATAGATGTCCGAGAATCCTACCCAGAACAGACTGAACCACGCGAACATCATGTGGCGGCCGTTGAGTGTGCTCACCCATCGCCAAAGCGCGTGCCGCACCGGCTTATCGGACATCGTGTCGTTTTTTCCACCGACGAGATGTCGCAGGCTATGGCATCCAAGCGTGTAGCTGCTGAGAAGGATCACGTTCAGCACAAGGATGATCGTCCCGACGCCGATGCCGAATTTGTGCCCACCGCTTCCATCCGCAAACCAAAACGCCTCGTACGCGTCGTACGCGAGAATAATCACGAACAGCAGCGCGAGATACAGAAAATATCGATGGACGTTCTGGATGATGAGCGGAAATGTGCGCTCGCCGCGATAATTGTGGCGCGGTTCGCCGACCGCGCATCCGGGCGGATCAGCCCAGAACGCTTTGTAATATGCACCGCGATAGTAATAACAGGTGAATCGAAATCCACCGGGTGCCCAGAGGATCATAAGCGCGGCGGTAAACGGGATCCATGTCGGGAACCAACCCGGCTTCGGACCAAACCACGCCGTCGCCGATCCTAAAAGCTCGGGCGAATAAAACGGCGAAAGATACGGGCCAAAGCGGAAATGCTCACCCTGAAAAGCCGCCCACGTCGAATAGGCGATGAACGCCGAAAACCCGATGAACGTCGCGAGCGACGGAAGCCACCAAAGATCTTTTCGCGTTGTCTCGCCAAAACCGCGCCGCGTAATCTGAACCAAGTTCGATGCCATCTGGCCGATCTACCTCCGCTCAACTTCTACTTCTGGATTTGTGTCATTAAGCCCGATTGTACGAAGTCCCGTGCGTGTAAGCTCTTGAGCCTAAGAAATTAGGTAGAGTTTGCCGCTAATGAAAAATCAAGTCAAGCAAGACGGGTGCTATAATCGTAACTCTGGAGAGACTTAACCGATGGACGTTTATTTCCTGATCTTTTCGCTCTTTTTTCCGCGTCTCGTTTTGCTCGTCTACCTGTTCCTGTTCCCCGCCGGTTACCCGGCGAACACCGTACCGTATTGGGGTGATATTCTGCTCGGCCTCTTCATGCCGCGGGTCCTGATACTCATTTACATTTACCAGAACATGGGTGTTGAAAACATCTGGTTCGTCGCCCACTTGGTCGTGGCGATCCTTGCGTATTTTGGCGGCAGTCGCGAAACGGTACGAAGAAGAAGGGCGCGATCGGTCTGAAATATCTGGAGAATTTGATTATGAAATTAGCAACTACTGTCTTTGCGCTTGTTGCGGCGTTGATCTTCACTACTAGCCTGATGGCGCAAGCCCCGTCCCAGACGGTGCCTGCTAAAGTCGGTATCGTAAATTCGGAAATGTTCTCAGCCGCCAACGGTGGGATAACCCGGCTTGTTAGCGCATTGAAAACCCTCGAGACGGAATTTAAACCGCGACGAGACGAGATCACACAGATGGTCAGCCGCCTCGACTCTCTCGGGCAATTCCCGCCGAATACGCCGGCGGCCCAGCTAGCCAGCAGACGAGACCAGGCCGAAATTTTACAGGTAGAAATCCAAAGAAAACAGGAAGATGCCCGGGCAGCATATGCAAAGCGTCTCGCCGCGTTAACGAACCCAATACGACTCAGCGTGTTCCAGGCTCTCGAAGCTTATGCAAAGCAGCGCGGCATTGATGTGGTGCTGGACGTGAGCAAATTTCCGGACGGAGTGTTGCTTGTAAATCCTAATTCCGATCTCACGCCCGCCTTCATCAAGGACTTCAACAGCAAGAATCCGTGATGGACATTATATCCCGAAGCTCGTCAGCCAGGTCGCAAAGCTGACCCATGCCTGAGTCGGCGCAAAAGCGAGCCGGAGCCAGTGCGAGGCGATCAGGAAAACAGCTCCCGCAAGAAAAACCTTGTTGAGTTTGCCGTTTCGCCACGTGTCGACAATGACGAAAATGATCGCCAGAATGTCGGGGACGCCGAAGAACCATAGCGGCCCGAACGAATCCGTGAGTCCGAACGGAAATCGGCCAAGTGCCGGCGGCAGAAGGTTCAAGACGGTGAGCAGCATCAGCCGCTTGTGATTTGGTGCGTTTCGACGATAGTAAACGGCCGCACCGAAGAGAATCGCGAAAACGAATACATCTCCGAAGGGCACGATCAAAAACTCTAACGGGGGGATTCCGGGTACGCCGCCGCCGCGTTGAGCCGATGCGATACCGGTGAACATCCCAAGGAAAAAAACGGCGACCGCAAGAACTATACTCGCGATCCCGAGCCGCTGATGCAGTTTGATCCTCGTCGAGCGGATGAGATATACCTGCGTAGCGAATAATATGATCCATGCGCTCATCGCCAGGCCGTGCAAGTGAACCAGAGTGCTCGGGATCGGCGGCGAAGTGAAAAAACCCTTCAGATAATATGTGGGCCCGAATCCGATCAGTACCGTAATCGGAAACAGAATCGCGATCGCGAGAAAAAATCGGCGCTCGAAGGCACGCCTTTCTGCTGCGTTGTTTATAGCCATCGTGTATTTACCTTTTTATTTTCCTAGGGGGCAAAATTCCGAGAAAGATAGCACGGCTTGGCGCAAATTGCTAACCCCGCCGATGCAACGAAAGTCGATAAGCGCGCTTCGTTCTAAACGGTCGATAGGGCCGGCGTCTCACCTTCCTCATTAACGCTCAACATACGAATTCCAAGCACGAAGATGAATATGACAATCGCCGGTGAAAGAATGCTGACCGGATGGGTGCGAAGTTGGTTCAAGTCGCTCGCCGCGGTGAGCATGTTGCCGAGGCTCGCTTCGGGTTCCTGAACTCCGACGCCGAGGTAAGACAAAGCGATCTCGGCGAGTAGAAACGCCGGCAACATCAGCATTGCCTGCGTGAGCAGCGGGCGGGAAATATTCGGGAGGATATGTCGAAATAAAATTCGCGTTTGCGTAACGCCGGTCGCGATCGCGGCCGTTACAAATTCGCGTTGCCGCGTCGCAAGCACGAGCCCTCGGGCGAGCCTCGCCATCTCGGCCCAACCTGTAAGCGCAAAGATCAGCAGCAAGAGAAACGCGGCGCGCATCGGTGGAAGCTCGAGCGGGAATGCTGCACGGGCGGCGAGGATCAGGATGAGCGTCGGCAGCGAGAGCATCGCATCGGTCGCACCCATTAGGACCGTGTCCGTTAATCTGCCAGCATACCCGCTAACGACGCCGACGACGATACCGATCACGCATGCCAGTATCACACCGAGCGAGCAAACGATAAGTGAAAATCGAACGGCATGCATAAGCCGCGAGAATCGGTCCCGACCAAGTATGTCAGTCCCGAGTACATTAACGCGCGGGCCGTTCTGAATTTGAGTGACGCCGAACAGATGAAGATCGGTTTCGAACATGCCAAGCAGTGTGTACGAATATCCACGCACGAAAGACTCGATCGGAAACGCTTGCGTGCGATTTTCTTCGTAAATAAGCCGCAGCGGGTCGGTCAAGCGAGTCGAATAAACCATCGGCCGAAAATGAAACGCGCCGTCGGCATCGCGAAAGTGAATCGCGCTTGCCGGGGCCGATGGTTCGGATCGAGATTGCTGACGATAATCGTAAGGGGAAAGGAAATCTGCGAAGAGCACGACGCCGATGAAGGCGGCGACGAGTGCCCAGCCGACGAGGTGGGCGGGGCTTTTCTTAATGGGGTTTCGAGTGAGTCGTTCCACTTTATCTGACGTGTAAAACCCGATGCAAAATCAGGGGTTCTATTAGATGAAGGTGTCCTACTGTGTCCGTTTCGGCACTTTCAGACGAGCTTTTTCCGGTCTTCATTTAGTTACGTCCTCATCCGCTTATCATTCACCGCCTGAAGGATCTCGGCGACCGTATTACCAAGCCAGACGACCGTGCTCGTGACAAGGACGATTCCCATCACGAGTGGGAGATCGCGCCCGCGAACGGCGGAGACCATTAACGTACCCAGGCCCTGTCGGCCAAGAACCGATTCAACGATGACCGATCCGCCGAGAACTCCGCCGAGCGACAATCCGAAGACCGTCAGTACGGGATTTAGTGCGGCGCGTACCGCATGTCGGACGACGATGACACCCTCGCGCAAACCTTTTGCACGTGCGAGTTGAATAAAATCCTCGCCCATCGTTCGGCACAATCCGTCATGAAACTGAGCCAGAAAGATCGAGATCAAGGGGGCGGCGAGTGCGACCGCGGCAAGCCAAAATCCTGCGGCCGTCGCAGTTTCGATGTTGGCCGCGGTAATCTGCGCGACGATCGCCAGTGCGACGAGCGCGAGAACGATCCTCGGCGTAGACGCGGTAAAAAAGACGATGAACTCGATAACTCGTGAAAGGGTTTTGCTTTTGTAGCGCGCGGCGGCGATGCCAAGGCTGAACGCTACGGCGATCGCGATGGCGAGGGCGGCAACACTGAGGAAGAACGTGCTCAGGAATCGCGATCCGACGATCGACCGGACCGGAACGCGAAAGTACATAGACTCTCCCAGCTCGCCGACAACCGCTCCTTTTAGCCAGGTGAAATACCTTACCGCAAGTGGTTTGTCGAGACCGTAAACGTGTCGCAAATTTTCAATGGTCGCTTCGGATATCTGCGGATTATCGCGAAGACTGGTGAGCGCGTCGCCGCCGGCGAAACTCAAAAGCGCAAACGTCACCGCCGAAACGATGAAGATCATCATCAGCCCCTGCACAAATTTTCTTGCGATTAGTTTAAACACCCTCTTTTAACTATGAGCTGTGAGAGGTGAGCTGTGAGAGGTGAGCTGTGAGAGGTGAGCTGTGAGAGGTGAATCTATTCATAGTTCACACATCACACTTCACACTTCACCCATCAGACTTCACACTTCACACTTCACCCATCAGACTTCACACTTCACACTTCACACTTCACACTTCACACTTCACACTTCACACTTCATTGTTCATACTTCACAAAAGATTGATTTGCAAAATAGAAACTCTTAAACTCACTCTGTTTACTCCTCGGCGCGCCTTCCGCGAAAGTTTTGTTACCGGAGATTTAATTTTATGTCAGTCTTCGCATCGCTTCGACATCTCTACCTGATCGTCTCGTTCGCTCTTCTATTGATGGCTTGCGGCCAACCGCCGGCTCCGAATACCGTACCCGATTCCAAGTTCGGGCCGAAAGTGGCGGGCACGCGCGGCGGCGCGCTTTCTTATCGAATTACTGCGCCACCGAAAACTTTTAACTATCTCGTCGCCGACGATGAAGCATCGATCTTGACCGCGTTCTACCTGCTCAACAGCCGGCCGATGGAGTTCGATCACGCGACGCAAAAGTATCGGGCGGCTCTCGCCGAAAGCTGGACATTCGGCCCCGACCGGCAGACGGTCGATCTGAAACTTCGCGAAGGCCTCAAGTTCTCGGACGGCCATCCGCTCACAACCGAAGATCTCGCATTCTCACTCGCCGCGATGTACGACGAGCGAACTCTCGCGTCGTCGTGGAAAGATTCGATGAGCATGAATGATAAACCGATCGCGACCAAAATTATCGACGAGCGGAACATGCAGTTCATTTTCCCCGAGCCGGTCGCGGCTATTGAAAACTATCTGGACAATCTTGCCGTCTTGCCAAAGCACATTCTCAACGCCGATTTTGAAGCGGGCAAGCTCGCGGAGTCATGGAAGATTACCACCCCGCCGGAGAAGATAGTGACAAGTGGGCCGTTCACCGTCGAGTCAGCCGGTGCCGGCGATCGGATCCTGTTGAAGCGAAATCCGCACTACTGGCGGACGGACGAAAAAGGAACGCAGCTTCCTTATATCGATCAGCTTGCTCTTGAGATCGTCAGCGACTCAAATCAATCGCTGGTGCGATTGAATCAAGGCACTCTGGACATCGTGGACCGCATCCGACCGGCGGACTATGCGTCGCTCCTGAATTCGCCGGGAGCTGTAAAGGCGTACGATCTGGGACCGGGACTGGGTGTCGATAACATATGGTTCAACCTGAACAAGACATCGCAGGATGGAAAACCCGTCGGCAATCCGACCAAGTACGCGTGGTTTTCCGACAAGCGATTTCGCCAGGCGATCTCGGCAGCGGTCGATCGGACGTCGATCTCGACATCGACGTTGCAGGGTTTGGCGACGCCGCTCTACGGTTTTGTTTCGCCGGCAAACCGGGCATGGATAGCCCCGGACTTGCCAAAGATCGAATACAACCTCGAGATGGCGTCAAAGCTTTTGGCCGACGCGGGTTTCGTAAAGCGTGGTTCCGCCAACGCTCCTGAGTTATTCGATGGAAAGGGAAACCGCGTTGAGTTCTCGCTGCTCGTACCCGCCGAGAACGAGCCGCGGAAATTGATGGCCGCCGTCATCCAGGAAGATCTCGCAAAGCTCGGGATAAAAATGAATGTCGTTCCAGTCGAGGCCCAGGGGGTGAGTGTCGCGTGGAATAAGAGTTACGACTATGAAGCGATACTTCTCGGGCTGACCGTTTCCGGCATCGAGCCGACAACGTACGCGAATTTTTTGTTGAGTACCGCCGCCGTACATCAATGGCAGCCGAGCCAGAAAACACCCGCGACCGAATGGGAAGCAAGGATCGACAAGCTGTTTGCCGAACAGGCCGGCGAGGGTGATCCGCAAAAACGGGCCGAGATCTTTAATGAAATCCAGCGCATTGTTGCCGAAGAGTCACCCATTATCCCGGTTGTTTCGCGACACATTGTTTCGGCCGCAAACACAAGGATCGGCAATTACGCACCGAGCAGCATGTTCCCCTATTCGATCTGGAACGTTGAAGAGATCTTCGTTAAGCAGCTTTGAGAATGCGGCGTGGGGAATTCGTGACAATATTCCGCACTCCGCACTCCAACTGATGTTCTTCGCATACGCTCGCAAGATGATCTCCTGTCTCTTCATCGCCTTCTCCACTGCGATATGCGGGTACGTTCTCATAGCAGATCAAACCTCTCCGGCTACAATCTGGCGAGGCGGCCGCTGATGTGGCCGCTGCACGACACCGCTGGGGTTTCGAGCGAGGCGGGTGAGTAAGAGTGTAAGTAAACGATTACGGGCAGCATGATGGTGCAGGTAACTTTTTGATTTGATTGGCTCCGCAGGTAAGACTCGAACTTATAACCCATCGGTTAACAAAAGAACAATTTGGTTTATCTGGAGTGCTATCCGCGTATAGAACTTTCGCCCGACGGTTCTTCAGTACTGACATTAAAGAGAAGCGTGCCGATTCGATCAATGTTTTAGATGGTACGCATCCGTGTAGAGGCAATCGCCGCCCGGTAGATTCTTTTCCAACAACGCCACGCGAGCACCGAGAATTGCGGAGTCGCCATCAGCTACAAGTCCCGCCGACCACAATGAGATCGTATGTAATAGGAAAACGCGGTTTTTGACGTCACATCAGCGGCTCTCAATTATTCGGCGGGTTTCTCCACGGTGTTCAATTGCTTGCGGATCTTTTTCAAAGTTGACCATGCTCCGAATATGATCAAAAGCACGACAGCCCCATAGACCCATATCGGAACGTTCTTTCCCGCAAAGATCAAATAAATATAGGCCGATATGAAGAAGAACATTGCCAGGAGTGCCGGCAGTGCTATCGATTTGCCTTTTCGATAGTTCCGTATCAGCCAGCCGATTGAAAGCGAGAAAAATGGGATCGCCCCAACGTAGATCGCACCGAAGATCAGC
Organism: Acidobacteriota bacterium; assembly: GCA_040006435.1. GTDB lineage: Bacteria > Acidobacteriota > Blastocatellia > Pyrinomonadales > Pyrinomonadaceae > OLB17. The sequence continues at coordinate 322 of JBDTWZ010000033.1, read as the reverse complement.
GGATTTACCCCGTAGTTTTCGCCAAGACTAAAGAACCAGTTTTGTAAGTTTTCCCACATCGTTATTTATAGATAAGCGAATAAACACGAGAATATTCCTTCGTTGTTTAGAATACTTGTTTTTTGTATTGTCTGGCCGTTTGCCCGTTAACGCATGTCAACGGTCCACAATCCGATATGGGGCTTCTTCCCCGACTATCGTCATAGAAAACTCTCTAAATAAATAACAAAAGCCCGTCAAACGTTGACGGGCTAAGTTAATTGATAGAATTGGCTCCGCAGGTAAGACTCGAACTTACAACCCTTCGGTTAACAGCCGAATG
>JBDTWZ010000032.1:0-23870 GCA_040006435.1 Acidobacteriota bacterium | reverse complement strand
AAGCCCGCCTTCCGGACCTGCGAATGTGGTTATCTTTCCTTGTTAACTAAGAATGCTGCGGCGGCAGGTGAGCGTATTGAGTGAGCCAGAGATTGCCTTTTCGTTCCGGCCCGACACGTCGCTCCTCATCCCAAAAAGAAAAAGAACAACGACGAATGACGAAATGCCTGCTCCCTCAGCCCCTTTCGTGGCATAATGCCGCAAGTTAAAACATGCCCACAAAATCTCTCAACAAGAACCTTCACTCGGCGAAGGTTGCGAAGCAGGACGAGTTCTACACCCGGTACGTCGACATCCAGAAAGAGGTCGAGGCCTATCTGGAGTTCGACCCCGACACATTCCGCGGCAAGATCGTTTATTGCAACTGCGACGATCCATTCGAGAGTAACTTCTTCAAGTATTTCGCCGCGAACTTCAACAAGTTAGGCCTCAAGAAGCTTGTATCCACGAGCTTTGACGGCTCCCCTATCGCCGGCGCACAACTAACGTTTGGTGAGTACGGCGACGGCAATGGCGGGCGCCAAAAGCCGAAGGCGATTGCCGTAGAAATTGAGGAAGTGAAAGATCTGAGCGGAGACGGGGCTACCGGCATCGAAGACGTCAAGCTATTCCTCGAGCGGAACCCGCACACCCGTACACCGCTCTCGGAAGGAGGCGATTTCCGGAGCAGCGAGTGCATCGAATTGCTGAAGGAGGCGGACATCGTAGTCACCAACCCGCCATTCTCCCTCTTCAAGGAGTACGTCTCTCAACTCGCGCAACACGCTAAGAAGTTCCTGCTCATTGGCAACAAGAATGCGATCACTTACTTAGAGATCTTCCCGCTAATCAAGGACAACAAACTTTGGATGGGTGTCACCCCGATGGCAGCGGATATGCTGTTCGATGTACCACCTGAAGTAGCAAAGGTGATGCTTGAGTCCGGCAAGAAGGGAAGCAACTACAGGATCGTCAACGGCAAGGTGATGGGACGGTCTACTTCCGTCTGGTTCACAAACCTGGACCATGGACGTCGCCACCAGACGCAGCCCCTGATGACCATGGCGGAGAACCTGAGGTTTAGCAAGCACAAGGAACTTAGGGGCCGGACGGAGTATTACCGATACGACAATTACGACGCAGTTGATGTGCCTTTCACAGATTCAATTCCAAGTGACTATGACGGCGTCATGGGCGTCCCCATCTCTTTTCTTGATAACTATAACCCGGACCAGTTCGAGATTGTCGGAAACAGCGACGATTCAGACATGATGCGCGAGATTGGAGTCAATACGCTGGGACGCGAGTTTATCGACGCCTATCGCTCCCGTGGGGGTACAGGACACTATAGCCCGGGCATGCGGATGCTTGGTCTGCTTGAACCTCAGCCGCGTGTCATTTACAAGCGCATTCTGATTCGCCACCGCCGAGCTGCCATGCCCGAAGAAGGAGCCAAAAAGTGAAGACTACGCTGCGGACCGAGATCTCCGTCGCCAACATTTGCGACGGATTCGTTTATAACCAACTGGAGGGCAAAGGGTTGTTCGGGCTAAGCGGAAAGCTCACGATACAGCCCGAGTACCAGCGCAACTACCTCTATGCAGACACTGGAGGAAAAAAGGAGCAGGCGGTCATCGAATCGCTGCTCAAGGGGTACCCGCTCGGGTTGATCTATTTCAACAAAGTCGCGAAGGACAGTTTCGAGGTGCTAGACGGCCAGCAACGGATCACTAGTATCGGGCGGTTCGTTACGAACAAGTTCGCAATCATGGATAACGGCAATCCGAAGAACTTCGACAGCCTGCCCGCCGACCAACAAGCCAAGATTCGGGACTCGAAACTGCTAGTCTACGAGTGTGAGGGCACGGAGAGCGAGATCAAGCAGTGGTTTGAGACCATCAACATCGCAGGCGTGCCGTTGAACTCCCAGGAGCTATTGAACGCCATCTACTCCGGACCTTTCGTAACGCTTGCGAAGGCGGAGTTCAGCAACAGCCAGAACGCGAACATACAGATGTGGAGCGCGTACGTGAAGGGTAGCGCAAACCGGCAGGAGTTCTTGGAGCGGGCACTTGACTGGGTAAGCAAAGGCGACATCGGCGGCTACATGAGCGCCCATCGCAATGACAACAATATTAACGAGTTGAAGAGCTACTTCAACACTGTGATCGACTGGGTTTCAGCGGTTTTCAAGGATGTCAAGAAAGAGATGCAGGGCTTGGAATGGGGTGAGTTCTACCAGGAATATCACTCGCGGTCATACGACCCGGCAAAGATGTCTATCGATGTGACGCGGCTATACGCCGATCCCTACGTTAACAAAAAGCGCGGAATCTTTGAGTACATTCTCGGAGGCCAGCAGGATAAGAAGCTCTTGGAAGTGCGTGTGTTCGACGTCGCCAAAAAGCACTCGGTCTACCACAAGCAAACGAGCGCAGCGCAGGCGAAGAACACATCCAACTGCCCGCTTTGCTCTCTCGGGCACGACGCGAGTAACAGCAGGATCTATGAGTTTAACGAGATGGACGCCGATCACGTTTCCGCATGGAGCAAAGGCGGCGACAGTTCGGTCAAGAACTGCCAGATGCTCTGCACCACCCACAACCGGGCGAAAGGTAATCGATAGTCATTGGTGCTTTCGATCTAAGGTTCAATCCCTGGGCTAAACTCTGTCGCCACTCACGAGGCCTTTTCTCGTTACCACGCTTGAGACCGCGAGAGTTCTGTGAGGCGAGATTACATTCCATACCCATGCTGCCGGGCATGCCGTCGCCTTCGCCTTTTTCTTCAGGAACGTTGGCGATCATGGCTTAGGTGGTAAGCTTAAGACCCGCATTCGAGGCCCTTTTTTGCCCGAACTCTCGGATGCGCTACGAGTTCCACTCATATGCGTTCATTGGGATTGTACCTCTTACCTAATTAGGATAAACACTCGACTACCCTCCTGTTCGACAGAAAATGAGCCCGACTTCTCGACGAACTCGCGGAGGCTTCGACAACCAAAAGCTACGGGCTGAAGCTCCGGAAAGTCTTGTTCAAGCCGTTCACGAACCTTGCGTAGGTCGGCCCATCCAGCGTCGTCGGCGTAGCCGTGAACAACCGATTTCAGATATCTGATCATCTCGGCCGAGTTGTTTGGTGCGGTAAGGGGTTGGACGTATATTTGCTCAGGTACATTGGCCAATGGCGCTGGGATTGTGGACCTAAGGGCTTCCATCCCATTATCGCGGAGGTCCATCTCGAAACCGTCCAGATTTCTGACGAGTTCGGTAAATGTGCGATATCCGTAATGCTGGACATTGAAGAGACTGTTCTGATTCCTAATTGCGAGCCCTAATCTGCTGAACAATACCCATCCATCCTTGTCTCCGATCCGCCAGCTAATTTCGCGGATTTGTGTCTGGAGATTACTAATCGAAGGAAGTATTTTCGATTCCTCGATGGGTGGCTTTTTGGGCGTTGGCCGATGCCTTCCGTTTTTTTCCGGTGGCGGGAGCAAGAGCGCCAGATCCGGTGACTTTAGTAGTTTCTTTTCGTCGGCAAGGCATAACGCTCCGATACCGTTCGGATGCTGACGATAGTCCCGGTGGAGTTTAAACGTTTCTACCACCGTATACGGGGTCATTGCGTTTATGTGGGAAAGGACATCCGCAAAGAACTGCTTCTCATCTTGTCTCCCCAGCACGTATAGCCGTCGTATTCCCAGGCGCCAACGCTGCTTCGCTCTCTGAACGTATCTCGCTGTACCAGTCTGAATCTTATCCGGGCGAGCTAACAAAATGAATCCGTATGAAGTCGCTTTAAGTGTTCGATACCATTCCCGAGCTGCGAGCGGGCGCTTTTCACTAATATTTTGAAACTTCTTTAGGTGGTCAATGATTATGCGAATCTCGGGCTCTAGGTTCTCCCTCTCATGAGTAAATCTGAGGAACTCCGCAAGTGTATCCGTCTCTCTGATGAAGACGGAATTGAAAAAGCCAAACTGATCGATCTTTACGAAGTCGCCTAAATACCCGGCAATAGAAGAATCTTCGTCCTCACGTTGTTCCAGTAATTCTTTTTCGAAACGGCCCTGAAGAAAAGGCGCGTTTGCCTCCATCGTCCTCTTAGTAAGGTATAGAGGTACGGCTATTTTGATATTCGAAGGAAGAAGCCGCTGCGTGCTCGGGAAAAGAGACGTTGCAAAAAAATAATAGACTGCGTTTAGATAATTTCGATCTTCATCGCTATCAGGCCTAATTCTTAAAATTAGCTCCTTATCCTGAAGTTCGCTCGTAGATACACCGCGAACCCAGTCGATCCGAGCCCAATTTATCCAGCCGCTAGGAAGTTCGTCCTGAAGATCCTGAACTGCTCGGTTGACTGCAAACTCAATCCCTGCGGCAATAGCTTTTCGCTTAAAACGTCGTACTTTAAGATTCTCACTGAGGAATTTCCAAATTGCGACCTTTGCGCGCCCCAGGTACGGCACGTACTTTACTAATACGTCAAGTCCTTTTCCCAGAACAACCAGAGCTCCAACACCAGCTAGGAATAGACCAACAATTTTGACGATTGTTTCAATCATCTCTCTAAAAAGTCAGCAAGGCATCCGTGATCATCGCAAAGAAAATGAAACTGGGTCCCATCGCGGTACACTGCCCCGAAGTTTTCCTTCGTGACAATCTGCTTACAACTACTACAGCGTCCATCGGCATTGCGGAACCGGTCGTGCTGGCCCAATGTCGCCAAGAGCTCATCCAGATTTTGATCATCAACCAGCCGAATCCGCCTCGTGCGAAACAAATTCACGAGCCGGCTGAAACGTTCTCTTACCTTAAGCCACAGTAGCTTCATCGATTCTGTGTTTTAGTCGAGACAATCGTAGTGATGGACAGGCACAAAGTAAAGGTCCTACGGACTAATTTCGCATAACAAAAGACGGGCGCGAGAACTCTACGGCTGCCTCCGACGAGATTTGGAGCGGCGTGCGCAAATTACTTTTTTGCCATAGTCTCGGTACAAGAAAATCTCCGCCCCTTTCGGGACGAAGCTCCTCAAATCACGAACAATCAGACTGCAACTGCTCGCAAGGTGTGGGTACCTCGCCCGGGAATTACATGCCCATGCCCATGCCGCCCATGCCGCCGGGCATGCCAACGCCTTCACCCTTTTCATCGGGGACGTCGGCGATCATGGCTTCGGTGGTTAGCATCAGGCCCGCGATCGAGGCCGCGTTTCTGCAGAGCAGTGTCGGTGACTTTCGAAGGATTGATAACGCCGCTGCGACGAGATCTTCGAACTGCTCCGCTCGCCGCGTCCCTCAAAGTTCATCCGGGAGATCACTAAGAGCGATCTCGCGCAGTTCGTCAGAGCTCAGAAGACTTGAATCAGATCCAATCTCTCGCTGCAGATTGATCATCTGCTCTGAATTTTCGGATGAAACGAAATAGTCGCGGCTCTTTCGCGTCATAGCGAGATTGAACTCCTCCACGTTAATGATAGGTGGAGTGCTTGCGCTTGTACCGACCAAGAGGCGGTCGCTCGAGATAGGCAGAAAAATCCCAGTGATTCCCTCGTCCTTAGCCGCATAAGTGTGATAGTCCGGCTTCTTCTCCGAGGTGAAAAGGCACGCGACGTCACCAAGGACGAGTCCGTTCACGCCGAGAACATACCATGACATTCTCTTCATCTCGTCGACACGCGGAGTCCTCGCCAGATCTTTAGCGAGCGTCTTTATATGCGAGGCTCTAACCGCTGAAGGAAGCGCGGCTCGTACTTGTGAGAACTGAGTGAATATCTCGAGTCCAATATCTGGAGTTGCCTTTATCACATAGTCAGTGAGTCTCTGCTTGCCCATCCCTAGGACCTTGCGCTTTGTGATTCGTCGTTGCCATCGAGGAAGGTTCATCTGAGCCAAAGCATCATCGAGAGCTTCGGTGAGCTTCTCGGGACGTTTTAGGTAATAGCGTCGCATGAAATCATGCATTACAGAACTGTCCTTGTAACGTTCGGCGACCATCGAAACCAATTCATCTGAACTTTCAACGAAGGAATCACGAAGATGCTTGGTGCGAGCGCTGAAATGCGCGACGATTTCGGGTACGAGCTCGTTACTGGCGTTGCTAGCGCCTGGCAGCGTACGAAGCTCTTTTATTATGGCGCTATAAGGACCCTCAAGGGCTGTTATTACTGGATCAGCATTCACTTCATCAGCTTCTGAACCGTAAAAATGTTTTTCAAATCCGAAGCCCGATATGCTCGACTCAAATCTAACACCCCGACGAAAGACCCATATCAAGGAATTACCTTTGTCCTCGCGGCTCGCGAATCCAAGAAGTAGAAATTGCGGAAGTATGTGTTGCTTTACGCCGGCCATTATCCTTATTCACTAAGGTCGAGAGTTGTGAGACCTGCGCGCTTCGCGGGCGTCTCGAGCTTGAACACTCCAGAAAGTTTCTCGTTCACGAAAGAGACGGGCCCGGAGACCGGGAGTAGCTTTTCGAGAAGAAATGTATTAGCGAGAGAGACAATAGTTCCCGAGACCGGTTCAGCCATCCCCAAGCCTTTTGTCATTAACCAGCGCAGTCCTTTTCCGTGCTTGCTCCGGAGGACCGAGGCGACGCGATTGGAGAAACTCTCGATTCGCGCACGTAACTCATTTTCTGAAACATTAGCAACCGTCGGAAGCCAACTTCTGAACTCTACAATCTCTTGCGTTTCTCGAAGTTCGAGTATTTTATCGAGCCTTAATTGTCGCTCCTTCGCCAACCTACTGAGGTCTGGGAACCCAGCGATTTCCGCGATGCGAACAAGCTGTTCAGCCTCGCCTTGACCAGTTAGCCGATTCGCGAACAGCTGAAGTTCGTCGGATAACAAGGGCACATCAGCCTCGCCTATTGTTCCGATAGCTTCGTAGTGAGCCATGTATTCGAGCTGCGAGCGCAATCCGCCAAGTGAAAGCACTGCTTGCTGAATTGCATCGTGGGCCGAAGCGTCATCGCACTTCGCGATATCTGCAAGATTCGTTTCCACCGAAAAGCGATCGCCTTCATGGCGATGCATGAGAAGCTTGTAGGCGTTGTTAGTAGGTACAGCGATCCCTTTACTTCTTAGCTGCTGTGCGACCGCGAACTTCAGAGTTGGAGTGTTCACCTCCAGTGCACCTGCGAGCCCTCTAGCGGCCCTGAACTCGGGACGGTCCAACCTATTGTCTCGAATGCCGCTATCCAAGTGGGTGACGATCGCAGCTCTAAGGCGTATGAAGTCATTGATCGGAAGTTTCAGTTGTCGCATAATTTCATCAGTGCTCTTCCTCACCGAGTCGCGGTGATCATGGTCGACGATTACCTGGAGGGCCAGTTGGTAAAGCCGACCGTTCTTGACGGCTTCTTCGGTCGAATCCATATTGACGATTTGGGTAGCCTCCGAGTGAATCTCGATCGCGCCGGAGTTGAGCAATGCGATGGTATCTTCGAGACCGAACTGCGCAACCATCAGAGGAATTTCGCGCAGACGGATCGAGTTGATCACAAACTTATCGTAAAGAAGCAAATTTGTCGCGAGGGTTGCGGGCAATAGGCGGAACTCCTCTCCTTCCCCGACTACGGTTAGCATCGGGCCGAATATTTGTCTTCTTGGGTTCATAAACAAGGAAGGCTTCGCACCGAGCGAAGCCTTCAATAGTAACCGCACGCTAAGCCCCGGAACTTACATTCCCATGCCCATGCCGCCGGGCATGCCGCCGCCTTCGCCCCTTTTTCTTCGGGCAGTTCGGCGATCATCGGACTAAGGGTTTACCGAGGAGGTCCTCTGTCGCGTCTCGATAGATCGTGTTGCTCGCAATGATCTTCACCTTAAAGTCGAAGTTGCACTCTGGACAGTAGCCGTGAGTTGTACAGTAAATACCGATCTGACCGTAGCCAGTTTGAAGGAAGTAATCGTTTCCCCAAACTTCATTCGCGTCGACGTTACGTATGTAATCTATGACGGTATTGTGAAAGACCCTGTCGTAAACACGAAGTAGCTCCGCAGGTGAATTTAGAAAGCGATAGTCGGCTCCACGCGGGTCGTCAAAATAACGAACCCGAAGCGGGTACATCATCATGGAGCTGACCTTCTTGCGATCATTGGCGGCGACGGCTATCTGAAATTCGCGATAAAAGTCTCTCGCTTCCGCCTGTTGCGTTTCCCAGGGGAAAGTGTCTTCGGTGGTGTCTATCTCATAGCATTCACCAGGATGCCGGCCCGGAATTTTCCCGGCACACTCCGATCGCATCGAGGCATCGATCGAATTGAATATCGGTACAGAACCGATCCCCAGACAAAAAGCGATCATTCCACTGAGTAGACAGAGTCTGGAGAAAAATCTGGATGGCTGCATCGCTTCCACATTATACATCCATTATTAGTACGAAGCAGGGAAACCCGGTCGCTACCGCTCTCGGTTCTGACAAGCACCACCCAGTCAGCCGAAGCGACTGCCACCCCTCCTTAGACAAGGAGGGGAGTGCGGCGGCCACCCCTCCTTAGACAGGGAGGGGAGTCATGCTGATTTTGGATTGCGGATTGCGGATTGACGAACCGCCCGCTACCGCAGGCGGTACTGACAAGAATCTAGTCGCTACTGCAGGCGGTACTGACAAGAATCCAGTCGCTACTGCAGGCGGTGCTGACCTGTGCCGTCGAGACCAATCCGCAATACCAGATCCGCAATCCGCAATCCGCAATCGGTTGACCCACTCGCTACCACTCTCGGTTCTGACCTGTGAGGCGAATCTCTCTATGTTGCGATGTTCGTTGTTTGCGCGGATTACCTCGATTTGAATAATGCTTGTTCGGCAAAAGTGAGTTATATTCCACGGAGTTTTAGCCGCTTATTCTTATTCAAATGAAACAGTCACTTCCTATACTTGCCGGCCTGGCTGCCGCGCTGATCATCGGACTTTTACTTGCGGGAACTACGGACCCCACAGTAACGGCCGGGCTTTGGGCTTTCGAGACGCTAGGGCGGATCTGGGTAGCCTTCTTGAAAATGACGGTCATTCCTCTTGTAATGTCCCTGCTTATTACAAGCATTGTCTCGGCTAGCGAGAGATTGGGGCAAATAGCAGGAAAGGCGCTGCTCGTGTTCGTGCTTCTATATCTCTTCGCCGGCGCGATGGCCGCGCTGGTGGCTCCGTTTGTCCTGTCGTGGCTGGTCGTGACGCCGGACACTGTTGCGACGCTGACGTCACTGGTCGGAGGCTCGGCCAGGCCATCCGTCGAGACAATACCTTTTGCGGATCAACTGGTGCGGTTGGTTCCGGAAAATCCCTTTGCGGCCGCCTCCAATGCAGAGATCTTGCCGCTCGTAATTTTCTCGCTGCTGTTCGGCCTGGCTGTTACGCGCCTGCCGATCGCCACGCGTGAAGCTGTGAATAATTTTTTCCTCGGTGTTCGCGATGCGATGCTTACCATAGTTCGATGGATCCTGGTCATAGCACCGTTGGGTGTCTTCGCCGTCGTGCTTCCGCTCGCGACGCAAATGGGTTCGGGCCTGGTGGGAGCCCTTGCGTTTTATGTCCTAATGGTAGTCGGCCTCACTATCGTGTTGACTATACCGTTGTATGCCATCGCACGTGTTGCCGGGGGAGTCAGCCTGTCGCGATTTGCGCGAGGTTGCGCTTCACCCCAATCGGTGGCCGCCGGCACTCAGTCCTCCCTGGCATCGCTTCCGGCGATGATCGAAGCCGCGGACACAAAACTCGAGCTCTCACCAAATGTAACCGGGGTCGTTCTGCCGCTGGCTGTTTCCTTGTTTCGATACAGCGGGCCAATATGGATGGTTACCGTCGCAACCTTTACGGCGCACCTTTACGGAATAGAGTTCAGTACTGCTCAGATGGTCGGTCTCGTGCTCCTGGGGGGAGTGATTACGATTGGCGGAGTAGGGCTGCCGAGCGGTGCCGGTTTTTTCGGGCAGATCACGCCGCTCTTTATGGGGATGGGGTTGCCGCTTGAGATCACCCCTCTCTTTTTCGCGGTAGACACTTTGCCCGACCTCGTACAGACCGTAAGCAATGTAACCGGAGACGTGACGGCCGCCGCGATTGTGGACAATCACGCCGACATCAACTGACGAATCGTAGGCTGACCGAGCATTCGGTGCCGCACAGTTGAAGAAATGAGCTCGAGTCCCGCGGTATAGGCGCCAAGTTAACGATGTCCGGCGCCGTTTTCGTCCCGGAGGGACCGAGTGGTAATAGCCCAGCGATTCATCGCTGGGAATACGAGAAGAAAGTTTGAGTCCCACCCCTCCTTAGACAAGGCGGGGAGCCATGCCGATTTTGGATTGCGGATTGCGGATTGAAGAACCCACCCGCAATCGCAGGCGGTACTGACAGGCGCCCGGTCGCTACCGCTCTCGGTTCTGACAGGAGGCACCACCCCGTCAGCCGAAGCGACTGCCACCCCTCCTTTGACAAGGATGGGAGTTTTCGGATGCTCGTCATCCGCGTAAATCCGCGGCAACAAAAAAGCGAGCTCAGCACTCGCCTCAATCCAAATCCAAAATCCAAAATTCAAAATCTAAAATCTCTTACTTGACCGCGGCGCAGTCGATGTACTGGACGTCGCGGATCCCGCCGAGATACGGCTGGCCGTATGTGCCGGCGCCGGAGTAGGATTCGCGCATGTACACAGCTCCAACCTGACACGAGTTTTCCTTAGGGTCTTTGTAAATGACGTAGATGTACGGCTTCACCATTCGATATTCGGGGATGCCGAGGCTGTTCTTCTCGATCACCCACAGCGGCCCGCTGAACTCAGTGATCATGTGCTTCATATACGTCAGGTTCCACTGGCCGATGAAGCCTTTGATCAAAGGGACGAGCCGGGCCGGGGCGAGTTTCGCGTCGGTCACAGTTGCCGTCTTGTACCACCAGTCGGGCATCGCATGGAGCATCTCACTCGCGTTCTTAGCGGCTTCCAGGCTCTTGACCGCCTTCACTTGATTTGCAACGAGCGTCTGCCCGTCAGTGCCGCTGAATTGGAACGCAAACATAGCCGATGCCGTTGGCTTCAGATCGGATCCTATGACCTGTTTGCCCCAATCATCGTAGGAATCGCCCCATACGGTAACATCGACGGTGTATGCTCCGCTTTGAGGAAACGTGCTCCTCGCAGAATCAGCGTTGTACCATTTTGTGTAGATCCCGGCGATGCCTCTATTAGAAAAATCCTTTTCATCGGCGAGCATAACTTTTATGGTCGAGATCTTCGACGGGTCGGGGAGTACGTCAAAGTTCCAGTAGGTCTTCTTGGCCTCCTCTTTTGTGACCATCGTAAAGTTGCGCGAACCGCCCCAGTTTCCCTGGTACGGCTTCTCGCCGGGCTTATAGATCACGAGGTCGTAACTGATGTAATAGTAAGGCACGTCGGTCTGGTTCTTCAGGCCAAAGGCGTCGTATACGGTCCGGCCGCCGAGATCGAGCCGGCCATAGATAAATTCGGATGAGCTAAAGTTGGTTTTCGGGTTCGAGCCGTCCGGATTATTCGAGAAGGTGATCTTCGCTCCGCGGATCGGTGCCCCTCGTACTTCGCTGTTACCAGTTACGCTGTCAATCGACGACGACGACGAGTCAGAACTTGTAGTGATCGGATCCGGGTTGTTCGGGGTGGAGGGAGGATCCTGTCTGATGATCTTTGGAATTTTTATCTTCGGCATCGTGAACTGTCCAACTGCCGGTTGGGTGAGAAATGAGGTGACCGCGATAGCCGCGATCAGGATAAGCAACGACGATTTAGCCATAAAGATTCTCCTAAAAAAAATGAGTTCGGTGGTCAGGTGGGAAATAGTTTAGTCTAATTTACTGCCGAAATAAATAAGTTTCTCAACAAGGTTTACCTCCGACCGCCCATCAACTGATTTTGAGAATTGTGGCGATTCCGGCCTGTGGTTGTTGGATCAAGTCAAGATGCGGTAATCGGGTGACCCGGTCGCTACCGCTCGCGGTTCTGACAGCCGAATTTTGGACTTCGGATTTTGGATTTTGGATTGAAGAACAAAAAAAAGGAAGTTCGAGATAACCCGAACTTCCCAATCCAAAATCCAAAATCTAAAATCCAAAATGGGATTACATTCCCATTCCCATGCCGCCCATGCCGCCGCCCATTCCGCCCATACCGCCTTCGCCCTTTTCATCGGGGTACTCGGCAATCATGGCTTCGGTCGTTAGCATAAGGCTTGCGATCGAGGCTGCGTTCTGCAGAGCGTAACGCGTGACCTTTGCTGGATCGATGACGCCGGCTGCGATGAGATCTTCGAACTTCTCGGTCGCGGCGTTAAAGCCATACGCGTCCTTTCCGCTCGCAACCTTTTCTACGATGACCGCGCCTTCTTTGCCTGCGTTTGCAGCGATCTGGCGAAGCGGCTCTTCGAGTGCACGTCGGACGATGTTCACGCCGATCTGCTCGTCGGTGTCGCTCTCATCGGCCTTGAAGCCTTCGAGAACTTTACCCGCACGAACCAGAGCGACGCCGCCGCCTGCGACGATGCCTTCTTCGACGGCCGCACGCGTTGCGTGCATCGCGTCTTCGACACGAGCCTTCTTCTCTTTCATCTCAGTTTCCGTAGCCGCGCCGACCTTGATCACCGCAACTCCGCCAACCAACTTGGCAAGACGCTCCTGCAGTTTCTCGCGGTCATAGTCCGAGGTCGAGTCCTCGATCTGCGTCCGGATCTGCTTGACGCGTCCGTCGATCGCTTCGCCCGTACCGCCGCCTTCGACGATGGTCGTGTTCTCTTTGTCGATCGTGACTTTCTTTGCTTTACCAAGATCGTCGACTGTGACGCCTTCGAGCTTGATGCCGAGGTCTTCCGAGATGACCTTGCCGCCCGTGAGCGTCGCGATGTCTTCGAGCATTGCCTTGCGACGATCGCCGAAGCCCGGTGCCTTAACGGCAGCGACATTCAATGTGCCGCGGAGCTTGTTGACGACCAGTGTCGCGAGAGCTTCACCCTCGACGTCTTCCGAGATGATCAGCAGCGGACGGCCCATCTTCGCAACCTGCTCGAGGATCGGCAGGAGATCGCGCATGCTCGAGATCTTCTTCTCGTTGATCAGGATGAGCGGCTCTTCGAGAACGGCTTCCATTCTGTCGGGGTCCGTGACGAAGTACGGTGAGAGGTAACCGCGGTCGAACTGCATTCCTTCGACAACTTCGAGCAGCGTGTCCATCGTCTTCGATTCTTCAACCGTGATGACGCCGTCTTTGCCGACCTTGTCCATCGCTTCCGCGATGATCGTGCCGATCGTCTTGTCGCCGTTCGCCGAAACGGTTCCGACCTGCGCGATCGCGTCGCCGGTTACCGGCTTCGACATCTTGCCGATCTCTTCGACAACCTTGATGACCGCCTTTTCGATACCGCGCTTGAGCGCCATCGGGTTTGCACCTGCTGCAACCGTGCGGACGCCTTCCTTAAAGATCGACTGTGCGAGAACTGTCGCGGTCGTCGTTCCGTCACCGGCAACGTCGCTCGTTTTCGAAGCGACTTCGCGGACCATCTGTGCGCCCATATTTTCGAGCGTGTCCTTTAATTCGATCTCTTTCGCGACCGTCACACCGTCCTTGGTGATCGTCGGCGATCCGAATTTTTTGTCGATGACGACGTTGCGGCCTTTCGGTCCGAGCGTAACTTTTACCGCGTCAGCGAGCTGATTGACTCCGCGCAGAATAGCGGCTCTTGATGCTTCTCCGTGAACTACTTGTTTTGCCATTGTGTGTTATCTCCTGAATACTCTTTTGAAATCTTGTATTAATTTTCGATTTTCGAATTGCGATTTGCGATCTCTTTGTTGATACGCTCCGATTTGGAACTGAGTCGATTTAACCTCTCAGCGATCGCAAATCGAAAATCGCAATTCGCAAATCAGCGGGCAATCGCAATTCGCAAATCCCTAAGCGGCGGCTCCAGCCCGATTGATGATGCCGAGGATCTCGTCTTCGCGCATGATGATGAGTTCTTCACCATCGAGCTTGATCTCGGATCCGCTGTACTTGCCGAACAGAACGCGGTCGCCGGCTTTCACATCCAACGTCTGACGCGTGCCGTCTTCTTTATACTTGCCTTCGCCGGCTGCGATGACTTCGCCTTCCTGCGGCTTTTCCTTTGCGGTGTCGGGGATGAAAAGTCCGCCCGCGGTTTTGTCCGTCGAATCTTCGATCCGTCGAATGATCACACGATCGTGAAGTGGTTTAATGTTTGTTGCCATTTTGGTTTACTCCTTCGTTTATTCGTTTAAAAGTATGGTGATAAGATTTCGACTTGGACCCCGAGCCCGAAAAAAGCGAATTTGAGCACTCTGCGTCCAAGAGTGCTAATTTACAGAAAACGGCCCCTTCTGTCAAGAGGGGTTTTGAGGTACGCAGGAAATCTGAGTGTAGTGTTATCAGATCCTAGCTCGCGTCTGCGAGCGAAAGCATAGAGCCCCCAGCGTAAGCTGGGGGTGAAGGTGGCCATCGAAGGCCAAGCTCGCGTATGCGAGCGACAGACGGATCGTCTGTCGCCGTCTTCGACGGCTCCCGCAAATTCCCCGCCCGTGACCTTTATGCTGCCGCCATCTACGATGTCTAAGCGGGGCGCCGGCACTCCGGTAATATGTACTTATCCGAAATCAACATTTATCCGATCAAATCATTGAAGGGTATCTCGCTCGAGTCCGCCGTGGTCGAACAGCGCGGTCTGCAATTCGACCGGCGGTGGATGATCGTCGAGCCGGATGGGACGTTCATGACGCAGAGAGAGTTTCCGGTCATGGCCACCATCGAGACCTCGGTTACCGGAGGTACCCTGCGAGTGTCCAAAGGCGATACGCTCGACATTCCTTACGTTCCTGACTCCGGCGAGCATCTGCCGGTGACGATCTGGCGCGATGTGGATGTCCCCGCGCTTGCGTACAACGGTGTCGTCAGCGAATGGTTCTCGGAGAAGCTCGGGACGCCGTGCAGGCTCGTCGTAATGCCGGCGGATACGAATCGGTTCATCCCGAAAGAGTATGCGGTTCGGCCGTATGACACGGTGAGCTTCGCCGATGGATACCCATTTCTGTTGATCGGCGAAGGCTCGCTCGCCGATCTGAACTCGCGGCTCGCTTCACCCGTTCCGATGAATCGATTCCGACCGAACTTCGTCATCCAAGGCTCCGAGCCTTTCGAAGAAGACGTGTGGAAACGGATTCGTATCGGCTCGACTGAGTTCCACGTGGTAAAGCCTTGTGCGCGGTGCGTGATCCCGTCTGTCGATCAGACGACCGGCGAAAAAACCGGGAAAGAGCCTTTGAGGACGCTTTCCGAATATCGAAATCGAAACGGCGGTGTGATGTTCGGTCAGAACCTGATCGCGGAGACGCCGGGAGGTACTATTCGAGCGGGGGATGATGTAGTGGTTTTAGAGTGATCGACGAGCTCCAGTTACGAGTCTCCCGTCGACCGCGAGTCAGCTTCGCTTACGCTTTTTCACCGATAAGGTCTTTCTCGTAGATTTCTTAGATTTCGTGGGCCGCTTCGGGGCAACCTTCGGCTTCCCGTTATAACATGCGACGCGCTTCGAAAGAGTGTTGCGGTGAATACCCAGAGCGGTTGCGGTATTACAAAGATGATCGGAGTTCCGCTCGAGAGCTTTCTGAATATAGATCTTCTCAAATTCGGTGATGGCCTCGTCGAGCAGTATCCGGCCGTCAAGCATCTCCCCGATCAGTGATTCCATCTGCCTGCGCATATTAATGTCAGCCCTAGTCTTCGGGCAGCTCCATCCCAGTTAAGAGTCGAAAGGCTTCGAGATACCGCGACGTAGTTGCGGCCGCGATGTCGTCAGGGAGCGGTGGTGCGGGTGGCTGTTTGTTCCAGTCGAGAGTTTCGAGATACTCGCGAACGAACTGTTTGTCGAACGAGGCTTGAGCATGGCCCGGCTCGTAAGTCGCGGCCGACCAGAAACGCGACGAATCAGGGGTGAGAACCTCATCTATTAGAAGGACATTGCCATCCGCATCAGTCCCGAATTCGAATTTGGTATCCGCGATAATGATGCCGCGCGTTACGGCATGTTCTCCGGCTCGACGGTAAAGCTCGAGCGATGCAGTCCGCAAACGATCAGCAGTTTCCTGTCCGACGATCTTGGCCAATTGAGTTTCGTTGATGTTCTCGTCGTGTCCCGTCGCGGCTTTTGTCGCCGGTGTAAAGATCGGTTCGGGGAGCCGGTCGCATTGCCGTAATCCGGCGGGCAGTTCGTGACCGCAGATCGAGCCGGTCGCTTGATAGTCTTTCCATCCGGAACCTTCGAGGTATCCGCGGACGACGCATTCGACAGGGAAAACTTTCGTCTTTTTTACCAGTGTCGATCGGCCTCGAAGCTCCGGTAGCCGACTTATCGGCTCCGGCATTTCATTTGTATCTGTGGTTATCAAATGATTCGTCGCGATGTCGCGAAGCTTGTCGAACCAAAATGCCGATATCGAAGTTAGCACCGCACCTTTTCGCTGGATCGGAGTTGGGAGTATGCAATCGAACGCGGAGATGCGGTCGGTCGCGACGAGGAGGTATCGGTCGTCATCGACTTTGTAAACATCGCGCACTTTGCCGCGGTGAATAAGCTCGATGCCCGGAATAAAAGTTTCTGAAACGGTGGATGCTCCAGTCATATGAGAAGAACTTTTCTGAGTGTCCGACAACTGTATTACGAAAAGGTTCGAGCGTAAAGTTTGCGCGGTTCCGAAAGCGACGAAAACGAAATTTTATTCTCGAGGTGCTGTTCGGTCATGAGATTCACGTAGTCGATGCGACCACGATCGCAGGTCCGGAAGGCGGACTTGCCCCCGCTCTTAGCCGCTATCACTTCCATTCAGCCTGCTGATTAACCTCGCTGGAGCCGGGCCGCGCATCATGACGGGGGCAAGTCCGCCTTCCGGACCTGCAAATGTTGTTATCTTGAGCAAGCTACTTACGCCACCAATATTCCAGCCGCACTTTTTTTCCCGTTGGAGTTTCGCTACTCTAAAAACAGAGTATCAATAGCGCCTCCCTACCAGATCGAGGACATAGTTTTTCACATCAATAATGGCCCAAGCGGTACCAAGACCAAATTTCATCACGGACATGCAATTCAAACTCGTCTCCGACAATGTTCCGAAGGGCGACCAGCCCGAAGCGATCGGCGAGCTCGTCCAGAACCTGAACGACGGCGTCAAGGACCAGGTCCTGCTGGGTATTACCGGCAGCGGCAAGACGTTCACGATCGCCAACGTCATAGAGAAAACTCAGCTTCCGACGCTTGTACTCGCGCACAATAAAACGCTTGCTGCCCAGCTTTATCAGGAATTTAAGACGTTTTTTCCTGAAAATGCCGTCGAGTATTTTGTCTCGTACTACGACTACTATCAGCCCGAGGCTTATGTCCCTGCGTCGGACCTCTACATCGAGAAAGAAGCGACGATAAACGACGAGATCGACCGGCTGCGATTGTCTGCGACGCGTGCTTTGTTCGAGCGTCGGGACATCATCGTCGTCGCGTCCGTTTCCTGCATCTACGGTCTTGGCGATCCGGATGCGTATTACGGGATGCTGATCTTCATCGAGCCCGGCATGAAGATCAAACGCGATGAATTTCTGCAGCGTCTTGTCGAATTGCAATACGAACGCGTAAATATCGATTTCGACCGCGGTGTGTTTCGCGTCCGAGGCGATGTCATCGAGCTGTATCCGAGTTACACCGATCGGGCCTATCGCATCGAGTTTTGGGGCGATGAGATCGACGCGATCTACACCATCGATCCGCTGCTCGGCGAGGTGCTCACCAAACATGAAAACCGAGTACCGATCTATCCGAAGACTCACTATGTGATGTCAAAGCCGACGATCAAACGTGCGATCAAGACGATAAAGGAAGAGCTTGTGCAGCATGAGGAGCTGCTTGTAAACGAAGGCAAGATCGTCGAGGCACAGCGGCTGCATCAACGGACGATGTACGATCTGGAGATGATCAAGGAGATGGGATTTTGTCGCGGCATCGAGAACTACTCGCGCCATCTGACCGGGAAACCGCCCGGAGCTCCACCGCCAACGTTGCTGGATTATCTTCCAAAGGATGCGCTGATGGTGATCGACGAGTCGCACCAAACCGTTCCGCAGCTCGGTGCGATGTTCAAGGGCGACCAGTCGCGAAAAGGGACGCTTGTCGAATACGGTTTTCGTCTGCCGAGCGCGAAAGATAACCGACCGTTGAATTTTCAGGAATTTGAGGAACGCATTGGCCAAACTATTTACGTCTCGGCGACACCCGGACCGTACGAACTCCAGCGGACCGAGGGCGAGGTCATCGAACAGATCATTCGTCCGACGGGGCTGCTCGATCCGATAGTCGAGGTCCGTCCCGTTAAGGGACAAATTGACGATCTTCTCGAAGAATGTCGTCTTCGCGCCGAGCGAAACGAGCGTGTGCTTGTGACGACGCTTACAAAACGAATGGCGGAAAACCTGAGCGAATATTTTGCCGAGGTCGGCGTCAAGGTCAACTATCTCCACAGCGAGATCCTGACGCTTGAGCGGATCAAGATCCTCCGCGATCTTCGGCGTGGAGTGTTCGATGTTCTGGTCGGGATCAACCTGCTTCGTGAAGGACTCGATCTACCGGAAGTTTCGCTCGTCGCCATTCTTGACGCCGATAAGGAAGGATTTTTGAGATCTGAGAGATCGTTGATCCAGACGATGGGACGTGCGGCGCGAAATTCGGATGGCAAGGCGATCCTGTACGCCGATAAGATCACAAGGTCGATGGAAAACGCGATAGGGGAAACCCAGCGTCGCCGGGCGATCCAGGAGCAATACAACATCGACAACAACATCACACCGACGACGATCATCAAGTCGATCGACGCGACACTCGTGACGGCCTACGAGGCGGACTATTTCAAGGTGCCGCTCGAGTTGGACAAGTTCGAAGAGTATTCGCCAAAGCAATTGAAGGAGACAATTGCACAGCTCGAGATGGATATGCGACACGCGGCGAAGGAGATGAAATTTGAGCAGGCAGCCGAACTAAGGGACAAGTTGAAGTACCTGAGGGAGAGGGAGCTCGAGTATCGATAGTTGACGATTGGCTAAGCTTTTTTTAACGCGGATTAGGCGGATTGTGGCGGATCTGATTTATTCATCGGCTGCGCTTGAAAACGGTTTGTTCTCGCCTGAAAAGGTAACGCTTTTTCAACGCGGATTTGGCGGATTAGGCGGATTTGGGCGGATAAGATAATATTTCGGCATTTCGAAACATGACTTTCGTTTTTCGGAGGCTCCCGCCATGATCGACGAACAGCTTACAAGCCGCATTATCAAAGCGTTCTACACAGTTTACAACTCTTTAGGCCATGGTTTTCTCGAGCGGATTTATCACAACGCCATGATTATTCAGTTGGTGAGTGACGGTTTGGTCATCGAAACCCAGAAGCCGATCGCGGTGCTCTACGGTGAAAATGTCATTGGTACATTTTCCGCCGACCTGGTCGTCGACGAAAAGGTAATTGTCGAGTTGAAGGCAAAGGAAGGTTTGCACGAAGCACACGAGGCTCAGCTGACGAACTATCTTCGTGCGACGGACCTCGAGATCGGGTTATTGTTCAATTTCGGCAAGCAGCCCGAGTTCAAGAGGAAATATTTTTCGAACAGAAACAAACGAAGGTCGAAACACGAAACGGATAACATTCTACAATCCTTGCTTGTGGAAAATCCGCCCAAATCCGCCTAATCCGCCAAATCCGCGTTCAAAAAAAATGATAACTAAGACGACAGTTGAGGAAATCCAAAACTACCTTACCGATGCCAGTAATATGTCGGGTGGGCACGCCGACAAGCTCTTTATCCCCGAAAACGCAGACGAGATAGCAGAGATCCTTCGCGACGCGAACGAGAATGGTATTCCCGTCACTGTTTCTGGGGCGCGGACGGGGACGGTAGGTGGTGCGGTGCCGTTTGGCGGTTATGTCATCTCGCTCGAACGGATGAAGACGATAAAGTCGATCGATCGGGAAACCATGACGGCGGTCGTCGAGCCGGGCGTTATTCTTGGCGATCTCCAAAAGGCGGTTGAGGCTCAGGGATTATTCTATCCGCCCGATCCGACGGAATGGAGCTGCCAGATCGGCGGCACCGTCGCGACAAACGCATCGGGTGCTAGAAGTTTTAAGTACGGAGCGACGCGCGAGTTCGTCCAAAGATTGAATGTCGTCCTTGCCGATGGCGATAGATTGACGGTTTCCCGCGGGCAGACGATCTCGGACGACGGCTCGCCGATCGAACTTACGACTGAGGGCGGAAATCGGATCGTGGCAAAGATCCCGACATACGATCGTCCGAACGTCCGGAAGAACGTCAGCGGATTTTACAATTCGCGTCCGCTCGACGCGATAGATCTGTTTATCGGCAGTGAGGGCACGCTCGGTGTGATCACCGAGATCGAACTGTCGCTGCTCGCGAAACCCGAAGGAGTTTTTAGCGGCGTCGTGTTCTTTGAAAAGGAAACTGATCTGCTCGCGTTTGTAGACGAGGCTCGTGCGATTTCTTTCGATCGATGGCGTCACGAGTCAGAACCGCGAGCGGTAGCGGACGGGTTACCCGATGGCGATCTAGGTTCTTCCTCGTGGAAGGGAAACCCGGTCGCTACCGCTCCCGGTTCTGACAGGACGGTCGCTACCGCTCCCGGTTCTGACAGGACGAGCACCCAGGCTGCCGGACTCGACGCCACACTCGTCGAATACTTCGACGATCGGGCGCTCAAATTTATCTCTGAAAAATTTCCAGAGGTTCCCGATGGCGTGGCCGGTGCGATCTTTTTCGAACAAGAGACGTCTGCTGCGAACGAAGATGCATTGCTCGAGCAATGGAACGAGCTTCTCGAAAAGCACAACGCCGACATCGAT
This sequence comes from Acidobacteriota bacterium, assembly GCA_040006435.1. Taxonomy (GTDB): domain Bacteria; phylum Acidobacteriota; class Blastocatellia; order Pyrinomonadales; family Pyrinomonadaceae; genus OLB17. Next base: position 2,967 of record JBDTWZ010000032.1, on the reverse strand, counting down.
CGCTCGTGGTTCACGACCAGCGAACAGGATCGCGAAAAGATGCGCGAGTTCAGACACGCTCTTCCGGTGTCGGTCAACGAGTTCATCGCCCGGCATAAACAGCGTAAGGTCGGGACCGACATGGCCGTCCCCGACGACACGTTCGCGGGCTTTCTAAAGTTCTATAAGGAAATTCTTGATGAAAGCGGGATCGATTACGTCATCTTCGGCCACATCGGCGACTGTCATCTTCACGCCAACCTGCTTCCGAAAAACGAAGCGGAGGCAGAGAAGGCTCGTCACATATATGGCCGGTGCATCGCTCAGGCCGTGATGCTCGGCGGCACTGTTTCGGCCGAACATGGGATTGGCAAACTCAAGGCAAAATACCTGAACGTGATGATGGGTGAGCGGTACCTAAACGAGATGGCCGAGCTGAAACGTGCGTTCGATGCACATGGAATTCTCGGACGCGGAAATATGTTCGACTGGAATCAGTCTTAACGCAGAGGACGCGGAGATCGCGGAGAGTGTCTGAACATTATTTCTCTGCGTCCTCCGCGAGCTCTGCGTTAGTCTGACAAATGTTAGAATATCCAAAATGATCAAAGCACTCTTAATGGATTTCAACGGCGTCATCATCGACGATGAGCCGATACAGATGCGTGCGTACCAGGAGATCCTCGCAGCGGAAGATATTGCGCTGACCGACGCAGACTATTACGAATGTCTCGGGATGGACGACCGCTCGTTTGTCGAAGCTGCGTTCGACCGCGTCGGGCGTAAAGCCGACGGAAACAAGGTTCTCGAATTGACCCAGCAGAAAACGCAGAAATGGCGCGAGATAATGGCGGACGGTGTTCCACTTTTTGAGAATGTCGAAAACTTTATCAGGAAGATGGCGGATGAATTCTCGCTCGGAATCGTCAGCATGGCCGGCCAACCGGAGATCGATTTCGTGCTCGAACAAACCGGATTGGCCGGCTGTTTCGACGTCATCGTGAGTGCCGAACGCGTATCGAAATGTAAACCCGACCCCGAATGTTATCGCATCGGCTTTCGCGAGCTTGACCTCGCTCGGACACGGAAGGGCCATCTGCCGATGATCCACAACGAATGCGTTGTCATTGAAGATTCGCCGCCGGGAGTCCAGGCGGGGAAGGCAGCAGATCTTCCGGTACTCGGCGTCACGAATACGGTCGATGCCGACAGGCTACGGGCGGCCGGGGCGACGTGGATCGCGAAGGATCTGAACGATTGGTTTCCCGAATCGTTTCGAAGGGCTTTCGCTTAAAGAGTTTTAGCCGCGGATGAACGCGGATGACACGGATCAGACAAGTGTCTAATTCTGATCCGCGTTAGCCGCGTTCATCCGCGGCTAAAAATTGACTGCCATCTCAAACTAATGAGTGAACATTTTATTTCCAGACAGGACGCTGAGTCCGATCTTCTTTCCGCCGCCGCATATCTCGCCGAACGTATAACAAGTGCCGACGGTCACGCTGAGGCGATGTTGGCGGTCGTCCCTCTTTTTCTCCAAAAAGCGAATGTCGATCTTGCCGCTGAACTTTCGAACACGGTCGACGATCCGTTTACGCGGGATAGACTCCTGATTCTCGTGGCGGAAAAATGCGCCGAGATGGCGGACGACGAGTATGCGATGCAGCTTGCTGATGCGGTGGAAGATCATGGGCTGCGAGGTCAGGGATTCGAGCGCCTCGCTCTTCGACAGGCGGCGCGTGGGGATTTTGATCTGGCCCACGAGATGTCGGACAGACTGGATCATTCGGATGGCGTATTAGCCGGTATCGCCGTCAACCAGGCAGCAAAAGGGCTCGAATCCGAGGCGAGCAAAACCATCGAAGAGATCGGTTTTCCGGGTGCGGCTGTCACTGCCTTACACGAAATTGCTCTCGACAGCCTTCATCGCGGCGAACCCGAGAAAGCGGTCGAGTACCTTGAACGCTCTCTCAATAAAGCTCAGGACATCGAACAAGCCGAAGAAAAGGCGCGGGCCTATTGCGACATCGGAAACGGGTTCATCGAAACGGGCCGGAAAGACAAAGCGATCGAGACTTTCGACAAAGCGAAGTCAACGGCGGAGACGATCGACGGCATGCACCGCGACGGATTTTTGGCGATTGCGGCGCTGGGTTTTCTTCACGCGGGTAGTGTCGACCTTGCCGACCGCACGCTCGATCTCGTCACGGACAAGACGCAGATGGCGTCGTGTCTCCTCGGCTACTCGCGAGAGTTTTGGGGCAAGGACGAACGAGGTGAAGCGATCGATTCGCTGGAAGAATCTTTGGCGATACTCGACTCACAGCACGAACGCGAAACGCGCGACAGCCGGGGGCGGTTTCGCTTGTTCACGCAGATTGCCGCGCAGTTCGCGGGGTTCGAAAGGGCGGAACGGGCAATTGAGATCGCTGAGAAGATAAAGGATGAGACTGAAAGGATCTCGGCCCTGTCGCAGGTCGCCGGGATCCTCACAATTCGGAAAGAGGACGAACAGGCAAGACATGCATTTCGGGCGATCGAGGGTGACGGTGATCGCGTGTTTGCGCTTATCGGGATGAGCGACGCGAAAATGAGAAACGAGGACCGCGAGGGTGCCATTGCCTTTTTGAACGAAGCTGCCGAGCTTGCGGAGGATATTCCGCAGATCACCTTCCGCGCCTCGGCGTATACCGAGATCGGGAAAAGGATTGCCGCCTACGGCGAAACCGAGAAGGCACGACAGGTTTTCGAAAAGGTTATCGATCTTGTTGCCGCGATAAAGGATGAGAGCGCTCGCGTGACGTCGTTGGTGAGTCTTTCAGAGGTCACGGCTGCGGCGGGTGTCAACATGTCGAAAAGCTCGGGTAAGATGCTGGCGTTACTGCGGGCAAGTTAGGAAAGCGGGGGCAAGCCCACCTTCCGGACCTGCGAACGATGCTATGTCTAAATATTGCTCCGGTGAGTTTGTTTGACTTCGAACCCCAGAAT
>JBDTWZ010000031.1:0-23897 GCA_040006435.1 Acidobacteriota bacterium | reverse complement strand
AAACCTTAGTCTTTCGTCTAACGATCGATCAGTTCCGCAACAAAGTTTACGTTAGCAATGTTGTCGTGGAGAGCAAATGAGCGGACGTTGTTGGAAATAGCATAACGAGGTGTGTCATAGGCCGTTAGGACATAGAAGTGTGGGACTTCTAGTCTCGCAAAATAGTAATAGCCAAAATTGTTTGTCCTGGTATAAGTTGTTTCACCCGTCGTTGCGTCGAATAGCGAAAGGGTGACGCCGCGCACGGCTCTTCCTCGCCAGTCGGCGATCCGACCTTCTACCGTGGCTTCTCCCGCCGTTGGGGCAAGCGGCTCGCTGGTAAACGTACAGGTTACCGATTCGCCGCTTTCCACCATTATGTTTGCACGACGGTTCGCGAGATCTACAGTTGTATTCGGGATATTCGGAGAGCTCCCAGCGACCTCAACGCATTCCACTGACAAGAGTCGCCATCCCTGGACCTCGTTTTCGGTAACCACTACCATTTGCCCATTTTCGGGAACGCTCGGATCGGTGAATTCCTGATTGCTGAGCAAGGAAAAGCTTGGCGTCGGTATATTACTCGCTGCATACGGAAAAGATATCGTTGAAGATGTGCCGCCGCTATTAGACTGTGTCCGCTTCCTGATCGTGATCCGACCATTGACGGGCGTAGGAGATGGTGTCGGTGTTACGGTTGGCGTCGGAGTCGGTGTCGGAGTCGGAGTCGGAGGCGGAGCGCCGGTGACCCATGAATAAAGAAGTTTGTTGGGCGAACCGACTCCCGTATTGGTCATTATTCCGTTCGTCGTGGCATTCATCAAGGCCTGGCTTGCGGTGGAGGAACTCGCCGAGGGATTTGCGGCGCGATAAATGGCAGCTACACCTGCGACAAGTGGGGCGGCCATTGACGTTCCATTAAGCTGCCGAGTGGCTGAATCGCTTGAGATCCCTGCAGAAATTATTTCGTATCCCGGCGCAAAAAGATCGACGCACGTTCCGTAATTGGAGAATAGAGCGCGATCGTCTCCTTGGGCTGACGCCCCGACCGTAAGTGCGTTTGGGGCACGAGCCGGGGAATAATTGCAGGCGTCACCGGCGGCATTTCCTGCCGCAACCGTATAGAGCACTCCGGACGAAAATGAGTTACTGAGGGCCGACTCCATTGATGGAGATGAGCCACCTGCGGTGATACTGATATTGGCAATCGCCGGATTGATGCGGTGGGCCGTTATCCAGTCGATCGCGGCAACGATGTCGGATATCTGGCCGCTTCCGTCGCAACGAAGGACGCGAGCTGAATGCAGAGAGACATTTTTAGCGACTCCGAATGTCGTGCCGCCTACGATACCGGCGACATGTGTGCCGTGGCCATTGCAGTCCGTTTGCCCGTCGTTTATTGCGTCGAAAACTACATTCGCACGCCCGCCAAATTCCTGGTGGGTGACGCGGATACCAGTGTCTATAACATATACGTGAGCTCCGGCTCCGGTTTGCAGGTAACTATAAGTCGAATCCATCGGCAGACTTCGCTGATCGATGCGATCCAAATTCCATCCGGCATTCGTTTGTGTTTCGCTGACCGAAATCAATGAGTCCTCCTCAACAAACTGCACGCGCTCATTACCACTTAGCGCCTCAGCCTCGGTGGCCGACATCGTTATCGAATAACCCTTCACCGCATTTGCAAAGATGCTGCGAACTTTGCCCCCGTAAAGCGACGACAAAAACTGAGCCTCTGCTTCGACCTCGACGCCTACGGCTGTCCGACCGACGAAGTCCTCGTTAAGTACCACTATGTATTGGTTGGGTATCGCTTGGCTAGATCGGTGAAACTTAGACTTCTGACCCGAAGTCTTGACGGGAAGGAGAGTTCCCGTCGCCATCAGGGCGACAGCGAAAGCCAGGGAGAGGACGATTAGTTTTTTCATGTAGGTAACTCCGGTGTGGATTGAAAATCTGAGGAAAAGATGTCTGACTTTGAAGCTGGGGGCGTGAGGCGGACAAGAAGGTCCGTTCAACAAGATAAAACAATGCTTATACAGTGTCAACACTATTTTTTCAGAATGAACGACATATCGGTCAGGCTGACCGGACTGGAAGAAAAAAATGTCCCGATCGGCGCTTTTTCACGTTTTGGACCGGTAGTAACGGTGGTCTCTGAAGGACAAAACGTCAGTCGTTTTGACTGCGCAAGCAGGCTTCGAAAGCGCAATGACAGCGATCAGGAAAAATCGTTAAGATAGACGAACGAGATGACGAGGGTCGAAAAAAATATCCTGGAGGTTGAGGGGATCGATGGAAGAATTAATACGACGGATGACGGGCAAGAAAATCGATGTGAGCTGCGGTTCGGGAGCGATGCTCCGCGGCGAGGTTGTAGAAGTAAGGGACGGCGTTCTATTTCTTCGCGACGAAGATGAAAAGTCGGCGTACGTCGCGATCGACAAGATCGCCACCGTGTACGAATGTGCAGACGCCGTGTCACGGCCGGGCTTCATTGGCTAGGCTGCCCGTCACGAAAAAAGTCCCGAATGATCTCAACAGACCAAACGGGACTCACGATCTTCGCTGATATGACTCTATTGCTCCTGGTCGGGGGTAATTACACTCTCTTCGGCCACTGCCGGTAGACGTCTGAAGCCGACGATTCGGTTTTCCCAATATCCGTCAAAGCTCGAATAGGTAATACCCTTGCTCGACGATGCATGGTAGAAACCATGCTGGTCAGCAACGATCCCAATGTGACCGAGGCCGTTCAGGAAAACCAGCGTTCCGAACTTAAATCTTTCATCACCCGTGACCGGCACCGACATCGACCACAGGCTTCGGGCACTCTGTCTGGTAAAACTGATACCCGCATCGTTGAAGACTGCCCATACAAACCCCGAACAGTCATAGCGATTCGGGCCGGTTGAACCGTAGCGATAGGGGATACCAAGCCGAGATTCGATCCCGTACATGATCGCCGACGAAATCGATCCGTTATAAACATGACGTCCTGCCGCTAAAGACGCAGCCGCGGCGTTCATCGCAAGCGAGGAAACCGTCTTTTTTACCAACGGCTGTTTATTCTCAGCGGAAGGGACGACGAGTTGGTTGATCAGAGTCGGGCGAGTTGTCGGAGCGTTTGAAGGTATTGAAGAAGCCAAAGACTTGGTTTTATCTGTCGTGAGTGCAGCGGTCGGAGGTTCGTTCGTAGGCCGGCTGGAAATTGTCTTTACGATTCGCTGCCGTTCCTGGGCAGCTCCGGTCGAGACTAGAACAAAACTAATAAATAAGGCACAGAACGACAGATATAAAATCTTCTTCAAATTTTTCAAAACAAATACTCCCGAATTTTTTTTTAGCAGGGCGAGGCCGGAGGGGGCAAACGTAAGCGTAAGAGAGAAAAGCAAAACAAAACGCAAATTCGGTTTTTCCGAATATTGGACCCGCTTGCTCGATTATGATTTCTCTTTGATTATTGTTGCCCGAACTACTTTTTGTAGTTCCCAAATCCGAATCGAGTTGCGGCCGGGGCCGCATGTTCGGATTTCAGCTAAAAATGAGAGTAACATCCCGACCCGGTGGCTGGCAAATGCTATTTCGGATTAAGGGCAACAGAGCTATTTATCCCCAGCAAACATTGGGGCTTTCTAATTGTCGTCTTAGAAAAGCCCCGCTGCTCCCTTCCTGCCTATTGCCTTCAGTTGTCTTTCGTATGCGAAGAGAAACTCGTAATGGAAATCCATCTCCAGAAAAAGAAAAGCCCGGGAAAATCCCGGGCGAAAAACTGAAATTACCTTTTAGCCTAAGCCGAGAAGGACGTTCCACATCCGCATCCGCCGGTCGCGTTCGGATTTTCGAATGTGAAACCCGAACCCATCATGTTCGATGTGTAATCGACGGTGATCCCGTTCAGGTACTGGGCCGAGAACATATCGACGAAAAGCTTGATGCCGTGTTTCTCAACTATGAAATCGCCTGATTTGGATTCTTCCTCGATGTTTAGGCTGTATTGAAAACCTGAACAGCCGCCTGGAACGACCCGTACTCGAAGTCCGGAAGTTTCCGGGAGGTCTTCCTCACCGGCGAAAAACGTCTTGATCTCTTTTGCGGCGTTCTCGGTCACTGTTAATTCCACGGTTGGGGTTGCAACTGCTGACATCTGTTTTTATTCTCCTCGAAATTGATCAGGACCTGCCTAAGCGAATCCTTACGTTAATGTCGATATTACCGCAGATTCAGATGAAAGCACAAGGTTCCCGGGTTTGCCGCATTCATAAAGGTGCCCCCGACACGAGCTTTAAACCAAGGAGATCTATCTTATGAATTCGGAAGGCAACGGCCTCGTTCGGGAAACGCGCGATCCGGCCGAAGACATGTGACCCGCCTGGTCACCCGACGGATTGAAAGAAGCTGCTCCCAAAATCAGTTGATATAGATTTCCATCTCGATCCATCGCAGCATCAGCTTTCCCATCGCCCTAATAAACTGCCAGAGCACTAATATCGGTTGACTATCCAAACTGAGAACCCGTAAATCCGTCTTTGCTTCTGTACAGCTCACGGTTGGAATTTTGGATTTCGAATCGTGAAGCTTTCGGCGCTCAGTCCGCGGCTTTGCATAGATTCGAAATCCAAAAATCGATCAAATGTTGCTACTCGGGTCCGCCCGTCAGCTTCTGGCGCCGAGTCACCCAGATATCCTGATCGCCTGAACCGCCCGTCCGGTTCGACATAAAATAAAGCTCGGTCCCATCAAATGAAAGTGCGGCCCCTCCGTCGATTGCGGTACTGTTCACCACAGGTCCCAAGTTGACCGGAGTCGACCATGGACAGGATGTACATTCGCGGGTCGATGTATAAAGGTCGACCGCCAGGGAGCCGGGGCGGTTCGAGTCGAAGAAGATTTCAAGGCCGTCTCGCGCTCGGATCTTTGGGCGAATCTCATTGAAAGACGTGTTGAACTCGAGAACAGGATTGGCGGGTGCGAAAGTCTCGTCCATTTGCTGCTCACTGACATAAATATCACCGAAGCCCATCCCGCCGGGTCGGAGGCCGCTGCTGTAATACATATAGAGCGTGCCGTCTTCATCTTCGAACAGCGACGGCGAAAGGTCCGGTCCAGGCCCATTAACCTGGCAGCCGAGATTTTGAGGCTCGCTCCACTCGGTGAAATTCTTCTTATTCAGCCGGCGTGAAATATAGATGTCGAAGTCGCCGCAACCTCCCGGCCGATTGCTGACGAAGTAGAGATATCGCCCGCTGATGCTCAGGGTAGGACAAGCCTCCGCGTATGCTGCGGTGTTGATATCTGCTCCGAGCGAGACTGGATTGCCCCATGCCGAATCGAGTGTTTCCCGATGCGAGACGTACAGTTCTTGTGCACTCGCTCCAAAGTTCGACATAAAGAGCAGGTCAAGGCCGTTTTTTGCGAGAGAGGGACAGCCGTCAAACCTGGACGTGTTGATCGTTGCCCCGAGATTAACGGGTGCCGACCAGTCCGAATATTTCTGAGCCGGGACCGGGATCGCGAGTGAGGCTATTAGTATTGCCGCTACCGCCACGAGTGCCCGAAACCGCGCCGATCCGGGAGTTGCTGAGCCTGTTTTCGTATTTTGTTCTGTGATTTTCATTCTTCATTCCTCCGTTTCGAATTTTGTGTTTTCGCGGGCGGCTGTTGTGCTACCCTATCCGTAAAACGCGAGAAAAGGCTGACGATTGGCGGACGCTTTGACGAAATGTTAAGCGGAAGTCTTCGGTTGCAGAGCCGGAACCGGGTAAGGATCTCGTGATCTTAAATCCAAATACTCCGCAAATGGACGAGCACGGACAGTTGCACATAACCCAACTGCTTCTGGATTGGAGCGAGGGAAACCGCTCCGCTCTCGAACGCCTCACGCCGCTTGTCTATGGCGAGCTGCACCGCTTAGCCCATCACTATATGAACCGCGAGCGCTCCGGCCACACGTTGCAGACGTCGGCTCTGGTCAACGAGGCCTTCGTTCGTCTTGTCGATCAAAAGAATGTGAAGTGGAATAATCGAGCACACTTTTTCGCCATTGCGGCGCAGATGATGCGGCGCATCCTGGTCGACTATGCTCGCAGCCACTTATACGCAAAACGTGGCGCGGGTGCGATCCATGTATCGCTCGATCAGGCGACATTAGTATCTAATGAGCCCAGCGCGGAGGTGACTGCGCTGGATGAAGCTCTGACCAGGCTCGAGTCAATCGATCCGCAACAGGCCCGCGTGGTGGAGTTGAGATTTTTCGGCGGGCTTACCATCAAAGAGACGGCCGAAGCGATGGGGATCTCGGTCGATATGGTCAAGCGTGAATGGAGTACGGCCAAGGCCTGGCTGTACCGAGAAATGAGCCACCCTGTAGATGGAACGACCTGAACGCTGGCAAGAAGCCAAGGACATTCTTTATTCGGCTCTCGAAATGGAGCCGGGCCCACGAGCGTATTTTCTTGACGAGCGTTGCGGCGACGATCTCGAACTGCGTAAGGAAATCGAATCTCTGATCGCCGCTCACAGCGAAGCCGGCGGCCGTCTTGAATCTCCCGCGATCGAGCTGATGGCCGAGTCTGTTGTGAATCGCGACAACGACGATCTCATCGGCGGGCTGCTCGGAAACTACCAGGTTATTGAAATGCTTGGCGGTGGCGGAATGGGCGAAGTTTTCCTGGCACGCGACACACGTCTCGACCGAAGAGCAGCGATAAAACTGCTTCCGGATTCGCTCACTTCAAACAACCAGACAAAGCAGCGGTTCACGCAAGAAGCAAAAGCCGCGTCTGCGCTGAATCATCCGAATATCATAACGATCTACGAGATCGCCTCGCACAACGGTCACGATTTCATCGCGATGGAATACGTCGAGGGCGAGACCATTCGCGATCTTCTCGAGCGCGGCCGCATCGACACGCGAAGAGCTATTGAGTTTTGCGCCCAGGCCGCGTCGGGTATCGCGGCTGCTCACGAAGCCGGAATTATTCATCGCGATATCAAACCCGAAAACTTGATGGTGACGCGTTCGTCACAGCTCAAGATCCTCGATTTCGGTCTTGCCAAGCTTGTCGAGCGGCGGCCTTCTCTAGGGGATTCGCATTTGCCGACGGTCGACTATCCACGTTCGAATGAACTTGTCGTAACTGTGCCGGGCACCATCCTCGGAACCGTCGCCTATATGTCGCCGGAACAGGCAGAGGGGCGGCCGCTCGACTCCCGAACGGATATTTTTTCCCTGGGCGTCGTGTTTTACGAAATGATCACCGGAAAGCGTCCGTTCGATGGTAAGTCAGCGATCGACACTCTTCATTCGATCATCAATTCCGAGCCGCCGCCCGCTCGGGATCTGAACGTCAATTTGCCGATCGAGGTCGAGGACTTGTTGGCTAAATCGCTCGCGAAAGATCTGAGCGAACGCTACCAGCACGCGGGCGACTTTGAACTCGATCTCCGTCGCTTTAAGCGTGGCTTGGAAAGCGGATCACTGCCGAGCGTTCGGAATATGCCGCACAGCAGCGTCGGTAAGAACAGCATTTCACCGTTATGGTGGCTTGCACCGGGTACGGTTCTGTTGGGCGCTATCGTTCTCTGGGCGTACATCACCTCTGACCGCATGGTCACGTCGCCGCCCGCCACCGCCCCGTCCTTAGCCCAAATGACGCTGTCTCCGTTGACCATAGACCCCGGATTCGAGGGGGAGCCAACGTTCGCGCCTGATGGACAAACGATCGCGTACGTCTCGGACAGGACAGGAAACTTCGAAATATTCCTTCGGCAAATCTCCGGCGGCCCCGACATAAATCTTACAAATAATCCTGCCGACGACATGCAGCCGTCGATCTCTCCGGACGGCAAGCAGGTAGCATTCGTTTCATCCAGAAGCGGCGTCTCGGACTGCCTCTGCTTTTTCATTTACGGCACAGACCAGCCGCTTATGGGCGGAGCGATCTGGGTGATGCCTGCCCTCGGGGGCAGCCCGAGAAAGATCGTTGAGACCGGCACGTTTCCGTCATGGTCACCCGACGGCGGTTCACTGATCTTTTCGAAAGGGCCATGGTACGGACAAAGCATCTATAAGGTCCCTTCGAATGGCGGCGAGCCGCAAGAGATCGCGCTTAACCTGAAAAAGGCGGCGCCTTTCATCGCGTATCCGAGCTATTCCCCGGAGGGCAGTCACATCTTGTTCGAAGCGGCGAATAACATCTTTGTCGTTAGCTCCAACGGCGGCGACGCTCGGCTGGTCGTCGAGGGTAAACATCCGGTATGGAGCGCAGACGGCAGCTCAATCTTCTACACGAACGTCGAGGCCGGGCGGAACTACACTCTTTGGCAGGCCCCTTTTTCGATACAGGAAGGAAAACTTGTCGGCGAGCCATCGCCGCTCACCGTGGGCCGCGGCCGGGACACTCAGCCGGCCGTTTCGCGCGACGGCAAGCTTATCGCGTTTTCGGCTCTCGACGTTTCTTTCAATCTTGAGTCAGTACTATTCGACGCCGAAAGTGCAAAGATACAGGACTCGCCTCGACCGCTTACGAGCGGAAGCGATCTGATCTATTTTTTCAGCACACCCGACAACGCCGAAACGGCGGTATTTGATTCGCATCGCGGAGCGAGTTCGTTTATCTGGAAGGTTGACGAGACATCGCCGTCCGTACAATTGACGTCGGATCCGAAGTTCGACGATTACTTTCCGCAGATCTCGCCTGACGGCCGGACCATAGCCTTCAATCGCCATCCGCCCGATCAACCCGAAGCACCCGATGACCTTTGGTTTATGGAAGCGGACGGAGCAAACCCGCGGCTTGTAATGGAGAAAGCCGGTTTTGTCGGCTGGATGCCGGACGGCCGGTCGTTCACATATTATTCGTTCGGCGACGGACAACTTTACCTGTATGATTTGCAATCGAAATCGGCAAAACAGATCACGAACGAGGAGGGCGTCTATGCGAAAGGAATCCCCTCACCGGATGGTAAGTGGGTGGCTTTCATGAGCATCGCAACGGGAAACATGGATATCCGGGCAGTGCCGATAGAGGGCGGTGAGTCGATCAGCGTGGTTGCAACTTCGCGGCAGGATTTCCATCCCGTTTTCTCGCCGTCCGGCAAGTGGCTTTATTTCCAGTTGGACCACAAGAATATTTATCGAGTGCCCGGCCCAGCCCAGGCTTGGCGAAAAAGCGAGCCCGAAAAAGTTACAGATTTTCCCGAGTCCGGCCTTTTCCTCGAAAATCCCCAGATCTCAAGCAACGGCCGTAAACTCATCTATTCGAAACGGCGAACTGGAGGAGACATCTGGTTGTTAACGTTAAATAAGTAGGCGTAGCGATCCAACCTGCCTTATTACTTCGCCCGGGACATTATTACGAGCTCCGGCTTCATCGCTTCGATAGAAACTTGGCGGGCGACCTCTTCGGCGACGTGGCGGAACGCGGCTGACTGCGGTGAGTCGGGAAACGATACGACGACTGGAACTCCGGTGTCGCCGCCCTCGCGGACTTCCATTCCGAGCGGCACTTCGCCAAGAAAATTAAGGTTGTATTCAGCGCAAAGTTTTTTTCCGCCGCCGCGGCCGAAGATCTCGTATCGATTGCCGGTATCGGGCGCGATGAAGTACGACATGTTCTCGATGACGCCGAGGACCGGTACATTCACCTGCTCGAACATCTTCACGGCTCGGCGGACGTCCGAGAGAGAAACTTCCTGCGGCGTTGTGACAAGCACCGCGCCCTGAACCGGCACGAGCTGCGCCAAACTTAATTGCACGTCACCAGTCCCGGGCGGCATATCGACGATCAAATAATCAAGCTCGCCCCAGTTCACGTCGGAGAGGAATTGCCGAACGACGCCGTGGAGCATCGGTCCGCGGAGGATCATCGGTTTATCCGGCGGCACGAGCAGCGCCATCGAGATCATCTTGATACCGTGCGCCATTGTGGGAACGAGTTTGCCATCCGCAACCTCCGGCTGATCGCCGCCCGCGCCTAGCATCATCGGGACGTTCGGTCCATAGACGTCGGCGTCCATCAATCCGACCTTTGCGCCGTCCGCCGCGAGTGCGACCGCGAGATTTACCGCGACCGTCGATTTACCCACGCCGCCCTTGCCGGACGAAACCGCAATAATGTTCTTCACGCCGGGAATGGCGATGTTGTTCGCAATACCACGCCCCTGCGGAACCTCGGCGTCCATCGTGACTTTCACACTGCTCACACCGTCGAGTGCCCGTACAAGTTCAGTCGCCTCCGATTCCATCTGCTCTTTGACAGGACATGCCGGCGTTGTCAGCACAACGCGAAACGCGACATCGCCACCGCTGATCTTCAGGTCGCGAATAAATCCAAGTGTGACGATATCCTTACGCAGATCCGGATCGATGATCTGCCTGAGGGTTTTCAAAACTGTCTCTTCTGATACTTGACTCATGTATTCCTGTATTATGTTGAAAGAAGAATTGTAGCAAATATGCCGCGAGAGGCGTCACCGGGACATAAAATAATCCCTTGTCCTGCGATCTCGTAACCGATGAATTCAGCCGAAAAACTTAATTACCATCATATACATTCAGGCGGAACGGCGTATTATCGCCAACCTCGCGGTTTAATTTCTGTTCGCGGCGGCGAAGCAATTCAGTTTCTTGACGGGTTGATCACGAACGACGTTAAGGGGCTTGAGGACGGAGCGCAAATGCTGGCGGCGTTTCCAAACGCTCAGGGACGCTTGCTGGCTCTGGTTAGGGTGACGCGAAACCGCGATCGCTTCTTGATCGACACGGAAGACGCGACCAGAAAGATCGTTTTCGACAACCTTTTTCGATTTACAATGGCGGGCGACTTTTTTGTCGAAGATCTATCCGACGAATATCGGTTGATACGAGTATTTGACCGGTCATTCATTCCGATCACTCCGCCGTTCATAGAATTTGACACGAAATCCGGTACGGAATATTTTGTTCATCGCGAAGATGCGGTAGATTTCGTAGGCGAGCTTAACTATTTCGAAGCGGTTGAGATATCGGACGGACTTTTCGAAACTCTGAGGATCGAGCGCGGAATCCCACTATTTGGTGTCGACATGGACGAGAATACGATCGTCCCAGAGATCGGTCTCGAAGAAATGATCTCGTACACCAAAGGGTGTTATATCGGCCAGGAGATAATTGCCCGGATCCACTTTCGCGGACACGTTGCGAAGAGTCTGACGGGCATCACGGCGTCTCAGGAGAGCGTGACGAATGGTGATCTCAAGTCGGGCGGAGACATATTATCTAAGGATGGCAAAAATGCCGGCCGTCTCACGTCCGTCACGATATCGCCGAAGTTGCAAATGGCAATTGGGCTTGCTTACATTCGATACGATCACCTTTCGGACGGTACTGAGTTATTGGCGGGCAAAGCCGCCGTTAAAGTGGCACGGCTTCCACACATTTAGAAGAATGACGGCCGACGTGAGGACAAGATGAAACTATATCGATCTGTTGCGGTAGTTATTTTTCTTTCGACACTGTTTTCAGCGTCGTGTGCCAAGACACCACCGCCTTCTTCGTCCGCCGGCGCGCTGACCGTTAATAGTGCTCTCGCGGCGCGTCCCTTCGCACGGCAAACACTGAATGCCGCGGGTTCAAATTATCTGAATGAATACCTGCTTCCTGAAGTGCGAGCCCGGCTTGATGAGGAGCCGGTTGGCGACGCCGATAGCGATTACGATCCGGCCGCGATAGATCTGGGAACCTCGTCCTCGGATCAACCGATGGGCGAATCGCCCGGCGAAGGCCAAACAGAAGAGGCGCAACAATCGGTTACGACCGACAACGACGAGTCTTTTCCGACCGGATCCCGACTCGACACGCTGAAATATTCTTGGGCGAAGAAAGCCTTTGGCGAGGCAGTAAACGCGAGTCCGGAAAATACGGGAGTCATCGTTTTATACGTAGATGAGTACCACTACGACGTTGAGCGGCTAACGAGATTTGTCGAAGAGGGTCGCAACAGAATCGCCGAGATGTCCAACGTCGGCGGCGAGCGGATCCAGGTCGTCTTCGGCGGATACCGTGCTGTTCCGCAGGTTGAATTATGGATAGTCCCGCCGGGCGGCCCAATGCCGGAATTCAAGGCGGACGACAGATCGAAACCCGGCGACACCGAAAGGTAGGAACGTCAAGATATATGTATACAGGGCCGTGTGAATATCACGCGGCTTTTTTCTTTTATTCGCTGTGTTAACATTTTTGAAGTAAGCCGCTTAACTAATATGAACGATGTCGATATCGATCTGCCTAATGCAAAGCTCGCCTATAGCATAATTCAATCGCTGCTAGACGGGCACGAAGCGCTCAGCGATCTGCTAGTCCTGATGTCGCACGCACTCGACGAAGACACTTTGAAAGCCCTTACTGCGACGAACGAGTGGGAGAAGTACCTGGAGTCGAAACGTAACCTTGAAAACGCAAAGGCGCAGATCGAGAAATTTACCGAGGCGTTGAAGAGACTTGAAAATGCTTGATCTGATTATTATTGGCGCGGGGCCGGCGGGAATCTCCGCTGCTAACGAAGCTAAAAAACACAACCTAAATTACGTTGTCATCGAAAAGGGGCTGATCGGAAACACCATCTACAGTTATCCGGTCGGACTCACCGTTTTTTCGACGACGAATGAGCTCGAGTTCGAGCCTGGCGGTCTCGATCCGGCTCGCGAGAAGCCGACCCGCGAAGAGCTTTTGTCTTACTATGTCAGGTTCGTCCTCGACAATGAGTTGAATGTCCAGACGGAAGAGACGGTTCAGGAAGTGCGGCGTGCGGAGTACGGCGTGCGGAGTGAGGATGCGACACGGGAGCCATCATTCGAGGTGACAACCGACAAAGCAGAATATCGAGCAAAGAATGTTTTGTTCGCGATGGGTGCGATGGACTACCCGCGAAAGCTCAATATACCCGGCGAAGACTTGCCTAAAGTATATGACCATTTTCGCGAAACCTATCCGTGGGTCAAAAAGCGTGCACTGATCGTGGGTGGTGGTAATTCAGCTGGCGAAGCGGCGCTGTTTCTCGCCGGAGAAGGAGCTGATACGACCCTCGCGATCTTTCGCAGCGATTGGGAGAACAACGATCCGAAGCAGGGATGTATTAAGTATTGGGTAAAACAGCCGCTCGAGGACGAATTGCAGAAGCACTGCCTCAAGTTGTTCTTTCTGGGCAAGGTGGTCGAGATCACGGAGGATGCGGTCATTCTGGAAAATGAAAATGGCGCCCGCGATGTCCTGCCCAACGACGTTGTCTTCGTATTGATCGGTGCCGATGCTGATCTGACGATGTTGAACAAGCTCGGAGTCGAAACTACTGCTGGTGGAAAGTATGGCGACGTCCCGGTCTACGACGAGGACACGTTCGAAACGAACATTCCAGGCATTTATGTTGCCGGCCACTTCACCAACCAGCGCCATATCAAGGGAGCGATCGACGCCTCTAAGACCCTTGTTCCGAGATTGGCGGAGAAGTTGAAAATCAAAAAGGCGGAACCCGAAGCGGTGGCGGGTGCATAAATCAGAAGCTCCCCTCCTGGAAAGGGGGGAGCTTCTTGTTCGAGATACTGCGATACCTGCCTACTGTCCTTCCTTTTTAGTTCTTAGCTGCCATGCTTTGAGGGTGAATTCGAAATCGTCGGGCATTTCACCCCGCCATTGTTCGAGCGTCTTCACCTGCGGCTGCTGGTAGAAAGTGTGCTGGATCTCGACGCACTTCAACAATTCCGCATACGCTTGCTTGTTCGTTCGAAATCCGCACGTCCCGACGCGGACGGCGGCCCGAGCTTCTTGCTTGATCGGTCTAGCCAAGGTGTTTGACGCGGTCTATCTGATTATTTCCCAGATTTCCAGTTGCCGAAATTCTCAGATCCAGCCGTGACCGTAATGCCAGACACATCACCGTTGACGGTTACGTCCACCGGCGTGAAGTTGTATTGTTTCGAAAAAACGTTGATCGAATACATCTGCGCCGTAGGGATTCCGCTGAAAACAAAGTTCCCGAAGGCGTTGCTATAGGTCCATTGAATTATTCCGCCGCCGTTACTGATGGTGACCAAGACTCTATTGACGGCATTGCCCTCGGGGGATAAGACGCGACCGCTGACCATTGCGTTCGTCGCCATTTGTGCGACTTCGACTGCGCCAATGTCAACTGTCATTCCCTGCGGGCGCGTCACGCCGCGCTGGTCGGTTGTCACGGCATCCGGTGGATTATTCGCCGCGCACGAAAGATCGACAACGCAGTTTTGTCCCGCATCAATCGCCGGCGAGCCCGTCATCGGCAAAAATGTCATACCGAATCCGCCGTTGCCGGCTAACGGATTAAGCATCGGATTGGTATTTAGCAGGTCCGAAGCTACCCAGCCCGTGCTTGTCCCGACCATGCCGATAATATTGTTGCCCTGCGAACTGATTCCGCCCGCCGAATTTGTAATATCCGTTGACGATGCGGTGCCGTTGTTTCCGGCGACGATGGTGTTGCGGATGAAAAAATTTACATTGGTTGAGCCGCGATTAATGCCGCCGCCGCTGTTGGTCGAGCTGTTTCCGACAAACGTGGAATTGGTAATGACCATGCTCGAACCGTTCGATTGCATACCGCCACCCGTACCGCTCGGTGCCATGTTGTTGGCAAAAGTCGAATTCGTGATTCGCGCCGTTCCGTTAAATTGTCCGCCGCCGCCGCCGGTCGTGCCACCGCTCGTGTTTCCCATAAATGTCGAATTATTGATAAACACGGTCGAAGTCGAAAAATTCTGAATTCCGCCGCCGGAAGATGTCCCGGCAGTATTATTGCTGACGATGCAGTTGTTGATCGTTAAAACACTGCCCGTTCCGGAATTACGGATTCCTCCGGCGTTGTTGGTTACAGAGTTTCCCGTAATGATCAAATTGTTGAGCGTCAGAGTTCCCAGATCGTTATAGATCGCTCCCGCACTTCCGCTTGCTAATGCCCCGACTCCGTTGCCGCGCGTCAGTATCATGTCGTTGATCGTCGCAACGACACCTGCTCCGGTTCTGAAAATGCGGCTGTTCATATTGCCGTCAATCGTCAACATATTCGCGCCCGTGCCGTTGATCGTCAGTGTGCCGCTTGCGCCGATAATGATTTCGCCGAGCGTTACATTGACGGTTTGCGCCGTGCCAAAAACCGTGCCGTCGAAGGCGATAATATCGTCGCCCGCCGCATTATTCGCCGCCGTTACTGCCTCGCGCAGAGAGCAGTCAGCGTCGCATGTTCCGTCGTTCGAGTCGCCGGTCTTTGTGACCGTGAATGTAGCGGCCTCCGCCGAGATTGCGGACAATAACAAAACGAACGCGATGCAAGAAGCAGCAGCAAATCTGATCATCCCGGTTCCTCCTCAGTTCCTGTGTGATATCGCCTAAGCGAAACGGCCGCTCGCCGTCGGTAAGAATGAAGACAGCGAGAAAATAATTGATTGGGTCGTGTTGGGAATAATTCTAAACGCGGAGCCGGCGCAAAATCAAGATTTTTCCTGCGAGGCTAGAACATAGTATCGCTTGTCGAGCGTTCGCGGCGGGCGACACCCGAGACGTAAGCCGCGTCCTCAACCTTCGCGGCGACCGCTTCGCCGACGCGGCGATCAAAAACAGAGGGAATAATGTAATCCGGATGGAGCTCGTCGGCGCCTATGATCTCGGCGATGGCGTTCGCGGCCGCCAGCTTCATCGCCTCATTGATGCGTGACGCACGACAGTTCAAAGCGCCACGGAAGATACCCGGAAAGCACAGCACATTGTTGATCTGGTTCGGGTAATCCGAGCGGCCGGTCGCCATTACTGCAACGAGGCCTTCGGCATCCTCCGGCATTATCTCAGGGACCGGATTGGCCATTGCAAAGACTATCGGATCGGCGGCCATGTTCTTCAGATCGCTTTGGTCGATAACGCGCGGCCCGCTCAAACCGAAGAATACATCGGCGCCTTTTATGACGTCGTGAACGCTCCCAGTCTCTTTCCCCGCGTTTGTATTTCGAGCGTACCAATCTTTTACCCAGTTCATGTTCTGCGCCCGCCCCTCGTAAAGAGCACCGGTCTGATCGCAACCGACAATATTTTTCACTCCGGCAGCCATCACGATCTTAGAACATGCGACGCCAGCTGCTCCGACACCGTTCACGACCACCTTTACGTCCTCCATTCGCTTACCGACGATCTTTAGAGCGTTGATGAGCGCGGCGAGAACGACGACCGCCGTACCATGCTGATCGTCGTGGAAGACCGGTATGTCGAGCTCTTCTTTTAATCGGTCCTCGATCTCAAAACATCTCGGAGCCGAAATATCTTCGAGGTTGATTCCGCCAAACGCGACCGAAATATTCTTGATCGTCTGAACGATCTCGTGCGGGTCCTTTGTATTCAGGCAGATCGGAAAGGCATCCACGCCGCCGAATTCTTTAAAGAGCTGGCACTTGCCTTCCATAACCGGCATCGCGGCTGCGGGACCGATATCGCCGAGTCCGAGGACCGCCGTTCCGTCAGACACCACCGCGACCGTATTCTTCTTAATAGTAAGATTGAACCGCTTTTCGGGGTCCTTTTGAATGGCCTCACAGACGCGGGCAACGCCCGGCGTATAAGCCATCGAGAGATCCGATCGGGTCTTCAACTGCATCTTGGAAACCACTTCGATCTTGCCGCCGAGGTGCATCAAAAATGTTCGGTCGGACACGTTGACCACCTCGATGCCGTCAACATTGTCCAGCGACGCAACGATTTCTTTATCGTGAGATTCGCTCGCCGCATTCACAGTGATATCGCGTATCAGAAAGTCTTTTCCGACACTGACGATGTCAATGCCCTCGATGTCGCCGCCGGCGCGGCCGATCGCCGTGGTAATTTCGCCAAGCTTTCCGGGTTTGTTATGTATTTTTACGCGAAGTGTAAGGCTGTAACTCGCGTTTGGTGTCGGTGTGTTCGTCACAATTACAAAAAGTATGACGAAAAAAAATTTTCGAGGCAAATGAGTGCTCGATCGTGGAATTTAAGAAGCAGGCCGGAGCAGGCAGCGAAATACGCCGTGAATTTTGACATGCTCACCTGCGACGCGCAGCACATCGTACTTGTCGTTTGCCGGGCGCATCTCGATCCGTGATCCTTCGCGATAGTACTGACGCAAGATCGTGTCTTTGCGTTTGACGGTCACGACCGCACAATCGCCGTCACGCAGATACGACCTGGTCTCGATCACCGCGATGTCACCTTCGCAGATGTTCTTTCCAGTCATTGAATTGTCCGTGATGCGATATGCGCGAACGGATTTTGGCGACAGCTCACCTAGCAGGAACAGCGGCAACGCGAACGAGTTAGCTTCGAACGACACCGGTTCATGCCCGTTCGTCGGTGCGTCGAGCCAGGTGATCTCGAATGAAGACGGCGAAATAACTTCGGAACGTCCGATATCAAGCTTGAAACTTCCATTCTCGCGACGACGTTTCAAAAGCCCCTGTTCTTCGAGAGCCTTGATGTGCTTTGCGATTCCGGCTTTAGACGAAACACCGAGCTCCCGTGCGATAAGCTGGTACGACGGCTCGTAGCCGTGTCCGTCAATGTATCGAATGATGAAGTCGAGAACTTCTCTCTGGCGGCGCGTTCGGGTTGGCACTGTGGGAAAGATTGTAAATCAAATCGAAGAACTTGTCATGGATCGGGAACGGTGAATAGTGAATGGTGAACGGTGAATAGTGAATGTGAATGGTGAATGGTGATGGTGAATCATCACACACGATTACCGATTCACTATTTGATATACTCTCTTCGGAGGGTCTCAGTTTTATCAGCAGCGTTACCGGGTTTACACAAGGCCTCAAACATAATCAGCTTCGCCGTATCGAACGTCTCGCCACGCGGCGGGTTCCGCCGACACAGATCGTCTCCCAGGAGCTTGCCCGCCAGATGTCCGAGGTCTCGCTCGAGACGGGCCGACAGATCGGGGTACTCATCAACAGAAAGGGCCAGGTCGAATACGTCATGGTCGGCAACGCCAAGCAGATCCAAATGCCGGACTTTGGACGCTCGCGTGTCGCAACCGAACGTTTCAGAGGATTGCGGTGCGTTCACACGCATCTCCAGAATGAAAAGCTGACGCAGGACGATCTGACCGATCTCGCCCTGCTCCGTTTGGACCTGATGTCGATAATTCAGGTCGAGAAGCCGACCGGGTTGGCGGGGATGGTTTACTCAGCGCATCTTTTGCCAACGAGCGCCGCGTCGCTCAACGAAAACGGGAATTCACTGCCCTACGAGTTTCTCGAACCGAACATACCGTCGCAACTCGACACCGATTTCACATCGCTCATCACGTCACTCGAAAGCGAAATGGCACGCGTCCGCCAGACAGCGCGGACTCGGGATTCGAAAGGCGATCGTGTCATCCTTGTCGGTGTCACGACGGGATACGTTGACGAAGCCGAAGAATCGATCGCGGAGCTTGAAGAACTGGCGCTTTCGGCCGATGTCTTCGTTCTCGACAAGATTATTCAAAGGCGCCCCCAAATCGATCCGAAAACCGTGCTGGGGAAGGGCAAGCTCGAAGAGCTTTTGATTCGTTCGATGAGACTTGGCGCGGACATGATCGTTTTCGACACTGAGCTTTCACCGGGACAGGTCCGCTCTCTGTCGGAGGCGACGGATCTCAAAGTGATCGATCGTCCGCAGCTAATCCTCGATATCTTTGCCCAACGTGCGCAGTCGCGCGAAGGCAAACTGCAGGTTGAACTCGCGCAATTGAAATATCTTTTGCCGCGTCTTGTGATCGGACAAAACTCCGCGTTCTCGCGGCTTGCCGGCGGCATCGGCGGACGAGGGCCCGGCGAAACAAAACTTGAGACCGATCGACGACGCGTCCGTGACCGGATCGCACAGCTTGAACGTCAGGTTGACACCCTCGGCCGCCAGCGTCAGGAGAGACGGAAGAATCGTTCGCAGAAAAACCTTCCCGTAATTTCGTTGGTCGGCTATACAAATGCGGGAAAGTCGACCCTGCTAAATTCCCTTACGCAGTCGGATGTGTATGCCGAGAAAAAGATGTTCGCAACGCTTGATCCGACCTCGCGGCGTCTGCGTCTCCCGTACGAACAGGAGGTCATAATCAACGACACGGTTGGGTTTATCCGCGATCTGCCGGAGGCTCTGGTCGCGGCGTTCCGTGCGACTCTCGAGGAGATCGCCGACAGCGACCTTCTTGTGCATATTGTCGATGCTTCTAATCCCGGTGTACTTCATCAGATCGAATCTGTCGACAAGATCCTGGCAGATCTCAATTACCAGTCGATCCCGCAGATAATCGTCCTGAACAAAGCGGACCTCGTTTCGGCAGAAGAGATCGAAACGCTGTCGAGGCACATCTGTCTTGACAATATCGGGCAATGCGTGGCAATTTCAGCTAACAAACGCGAAATGCTCAAGCCGCTGGTCGAGCAAATCGCCGCGCGCATCGGAACTTTCTCCACGAACGGTCGTGAAAATGCGGTTGGAAACCTAGCTTGATTCGGTTTTTGCGCTTACGGTCACTTTATAAATGAGCAAACGCATACAGGATCTGACACCTCCGCGGACACGTTGGCGCAAAGCCATCTGGGGCTTTGTCTCACGGCCCTTTGACGCTTTCTCGATCGGACAAAAGTTTTGGTTTGGCTTCGGATTTCTGTGCCTCAGCACCACACTCCTCATAAACAATCCGATTTGGCGAGCGTCCGGTGAGATCTCGTATAAAGAAGGTGATATAGCTCGTGAAAGTATCATATCGCCGGCTGACATTTATTTCGTCGATGAGGAAGAGACAGCTAGGATACGCGACACGGCCAAGGAAAGTGTCCAGCCTATCTTCGCCTCCGTTCCCAAGCGAGCAGACGAGGCCGTTCAGTCTTTTCGAGCCGCTTGGGAGAGCATCGAACGCAAGAGCTCCGCAATAGCGTCGAATAAATCAAACTCATCCGATCGGAACGATGCTCCGTCGGCAGGGAATTCGGACCTTTCTCGTGTATACGCCCTTAGAAAATTCAGCGGGAACGAACTAGAAGCTGTCGCCCGTGTGCTGCGTGAGAATGCCGGCGGCGATGTTTACGCCGATCAGGACGAACAGTACATTCAGGGAGAGATATCGATCGTCGATCGCCAACGGCCGACCGAGCTTCGAGCATCCCAGAATCCTCTCAACACAATGACGAAGCTTTCCGCGGCTCGCGAAGGGCTTCGGAACGGACTTCGACAGCTTCAGAGCGTGTCCGCCAAGGAATCTGACGCCTTTGCCGCGGCTCTGTCGCCGATGATCCAACCGAGCATTATCTACGACGCCGCAGCCACCGAGAACGCGAGAAAAGAGGTCGCCGCGGGTGTCCTGCCGATCTCGATCTCGCTCAAGCGAAGCCAGAAAATCGCCGACGAAGGCGACTTGATCACGAGCAGCGTTCTTTCACAAATCGCTGCGATCCGAAGTTACAGCACGTCGAACCGGCAGATCAATCGCTTCATCGGGCTGTTGATCCTAATCTCGGCGCTGTTCTGGGGTGCATGGAAGTTCATCGAGCATCGTGGTATCGTCGCGCGTTTGGCTTTGTCCGAGCGAAAGACGTTCGCCCTCTTCGGATTTATCGTCTTCGTACAGACGGGGTTGATGGCGATGTTCTTTCGCGTAGCCGAATTCACGGCGTTGCAGAATGTACGAGCGCCGATGAGCGATCCTAGCCTGTGGGCGTTCGCCGTTCCGTTCGCCATGGGCAGCCTGCTCATGACGCTCCTCGCCGACAGGCGAACGGCTCTCTTCACGGGAATATTCACGGCGATACTTGCCGGTTTTCTTGCCCCTCGCGGATTGGAATTTGCGGTTTACGCGATCATTTCGTCCTCGGTCGCGGTGTACGGGATCGGCCGATACCGCAGCCGACAGACGGTGACGATCGCCGGCGTTTTCGTCGGTCTGAGCGGCGCATTTCTGGCGGTCGCGATCATCGCCTATACTCAACAGCCCTTTATTTTGAATACGGTCCTTCTCGCTATGGCATGCGGTCTGGCAAGCGGAATAATTACTGCGGCCTTGACGGCGATGTTCCTTCCTTTGTGCGAATCGCTGTTCGGCATTTTGACGGATGTTAAGCTGCTTGAGCTTTCGAACGCCGATCTGCCGGTGCTCGGCCAGCTTGCGATGCGTGCGCCGGGTACGAATCAGCATTCTCATGCCGTCGGCCAACTCGCCGAAGAGGCGTGCCGTGTTGTCGGCGCCAATGCTCTACTGACGCGGATCGGAGCCCTGTACCATGATATCGGCAAGACGGCGGCCCCAGACCACTTCGTCGAAAATCAGATGGGGAAGAATCCTCACGATCGACTCAAGCCCGCACAAAGCGCGAAGATCATCATCAGCCACGTGACC
The DNA here is from genome assembly GCA_040006435.1 of Acidobacteriota bacterium. GTDB lineage: Bacteria > Acidobacteriota > Blastocatellia > Pyrinomonadales > Pyrinomonadaceae > OLB17. The sequence goes on along the minus strand of JBDTWZ010000031.1, from coordinate 2,511 downwards.
TACGGCACCAAGCTCGCAAGGGAAATGGGACTGCCGCAGCGAATTGTCGATTTCATTCCTCAGCACCACGGCACGCGAACCCTGCATTATTTTCTGAAAAAGGCTCAGGCGGAAGCGCGAAGCGAGGACGAGATCTCGGAGAATGACTTTCGATATCCCGGGCCAAAACCGCAGTTTCGTGAGGCAGCGATAATGATGATCGCCGACTCGTGCGAAGCCGCCGCTCGCAGTTTGGCTGAGCCGACGCCCGATAATATTAGATTCATCGTCACTAAGATCATCGACGCGATCGTGGCGGATGATCAGCTCGACGAATGCGACCTTACGCTGCGTGAACTGACGCAGATCCGCGAGTCGATGATTCGTTCGCTCATCGCGATTTATCATTCCCGCGTCGACTATCCCGGCTACGTTCCCCCAACTTCACAATCGCGGGTCTTGATCCCGGAAGAGCTCCTGAAGGAAGATCGCGGAACAAAATACAAAAACCCGGCCGACATCCCGGTCTCGCCCGGCGGCGAGATCGAAGACGAGGCGATCGATCATTCGCATGAGCCCGATCGAGCAAAAGTAAAGAATGTTTGAGTCTGCAGCGGACTTCTCAGTGCGGAAAAAAATAAAACGCCGCCGAGAAGGGTCTCGGCGGCCGATCTTTTTTAGAACTACAAACGATTCTCACAGTCCGTTCGTATTGATAAGTTCTTTTAGTTCCTTACCCGGCTTAAAGTAGGCGACGCGTTTTGCGGGAATATCTACCGCCTCTCCGGTTTTAGGATTTCTTCCTTTTCGGGAGTTTCGCTCGCGTACACGAAAACTTCCGAACCCTCTCAATTCAATTTTTTCCCCGTTATTCAAGGTCTGGATAATACTGTCAAATATTATTTCCACCAGCTGCTCGGCATCCTTCTTGGTCATGTCTGCCTCGCGCGCGACCTTTTCTACCAAATCGGCTTTTGTCATTCACTTATCCTCGCACCGCAATTTTAAAACAACTTCAAAAAGAAGGCCGGTACTTCCACTCGTAAGATCGGAGGCCCGGCGCAATAAAAAACTAAGCAGACTGCTGTTCCGATTCTTCTTTTTCTTCGTCCGCAGGAGCTTCAGCCTTCTCGACTGGCGGCGTCGCACCCTCGGAAGTGGCGGACGTTTCCGCTTCACTCTCAGCTTCGGTCTGCTCTTCAGCTGACGTAGCTTCCGGATCCTTTGCAACTGCTTCGGACTCAGCTTCGGTATTCACTTCGGGAGCATCCGCAGCTTCGACGGTCGCGGTCGACTCGCCGTCGCCCGCCTCTGCAGCCAGAGCTTCTTCCGCCGCCGGCTCGGGCGATGCTGATTCCGGCTCAGCTTCGAGCTCCACTTCCGGCGAATCCACTGCTTCTACGGTCTCAGTCGACTCACCGTCGCCAACTTCAACGACTGGCTCACCTTTCGCTGCCTCACTGTCCGCCGGCGCGGCAACCTCGTCCGCCGCCGGCTCGTCAGGTGCTGCTTCAGCTGCGGCCGCATCACGGGCCGCCGCCTCTTCGTACTCGCGGCGAGCCTTTTCTTTCTTCTCGCGCTTGGCCGCGTCCTTTTCTTCTTTAGAAACTTCGACCTTCGGTTCTTCTTCCTGCCCGCCTTTCACAAGGTTTGCAAGCTCGCCGAGGCTAGCCATTCCGCCTTTAGCTTCAGTGGAAAATTGACGCGAATCGACAGCCGGTTCGTCAGCTTTGCCGACAGCCCGAGCCGAAAGCCCGATCTTTTGATCGTCGTTTTCGATTCGCAGGATTTTGAAATCCATCTCCTGGTCCAGTTGAACAACGTCTTCCGGTTTTTCAATCCGTTCATCAGCAAGCTCAGAGATGTGACAGAGCCCCTCGAGCCCTTCGCCGAGCTCGACGAAAACACCAAAGCTCGTAAACCGCGTGACTTTGCCTCGGACCACATCCCCCGGACGATGTGTCGCGACGAAGCCTTCCCACGCACTCGGCGTGAGGTCCTTCATCGAAAGCGACAGCCGTTGGCCGCGCGGATCGATATTCGTGACGATGGCATCGACCTCCTGGTCCTTCTTCAGCAATTCTTTGGGATGCTTCAGCTTCTTAGCCCAGGTAATGTCCGAAACGTGGACCAAGCCGTCTATTCCTTCTTCAAGCTCGACAAACGCGCCAAAGTCGGTCAGGTTGCGAACCTTTCCGTGTATTTTGGTCCCAACCGGGTAGCGTATAGCAACGGTGTCCCACGGATTGTCCTGCAACTGCTTCATGCCGAGGCTGATCCGCTTTTCATTGGTGTCGACGCCCAGCACCTGCACCTCGACTTCATCGCCTTTATGGAATTGGCGTTTCGGATTTCCGCCGCGCTTGGACCACGAGATCTCGGAAACATGGACCAGGCCCTCGACGCCGGGTTCCAGTTCAACGAAGATCCCATATTCGGTCACCGAAGAAACTTTCCCATTAACTCGCGAGTCCACCGGGTAAACTTCAACAACCGTTGACCACGGATCCGGCTGGAGCTGTTTATATCCGA
>JBDTWZ010000030.1:0-23936 GCA_040006435.1 Acidobacteriota bacterium | reverse complement strand
CGATCCTGCAGATCACATTGATCGCATCATGGTTCAACTACGTCAATCGTGTCGCCGACGCGCTCGGCGTCGGTCGTGCGGCATACGATCCGGCGTAGATTTTCTGCTTGCCTGCCTGGCGGCATCACGAAAAACTTGCCGGGTTGAGAGTTAAGACGATTTGTCTGCCCATGCGGTCCTTACTAATAGCAGTTCTTGCGCTCATCGTCGCGGCGTGTGGTCCAAGCGGCCCGCCGACCGACTCAACCGAAGCGGTCCGTGCGTTTTACGTCGGGCTGGCCGCTCTCCAGGTCGGTGATGATATTCGTGCGGGGAAGGAGCTTACCAGAGCGACGGAGCTTGCCGCGTTGGAGCCCGCTGCGTGGCTGAACCTCGGAATCCTGCAGATGCGTCAGAGGGATTATGACGGGGCGTCGCGCAGCCTTGAGCACGCGCGAACGCTTGACGATAAGAATCCGAAGATCTACGAGACCATTGCTCTGCTGGACAAACAGCGGGGCAACTTTGAAGCGTCGCAAACCAATCTCCAAAAAGCGATCGCGCTTGATGCAAACAATGTTAAGGCGATCTACGCGCTCGCTAAAGAAAAGGAACGACAGTCGGACGACGCTGGGGCGCGAAACCTCTACGAGCAGATCCTCGGATCAAGGCCGGAAAATCTTGAAGTCCAGATCGAAGCTGTCCGGCTTGCAGCAAAGCAGAATGATGCCGAGGCTGTCCGACGGTTGTCAGCGCTCATAAAACCCCCGCCGCCGGATCGGGAGCCCGAGATCGGCCGGCAGTTCGAGGCTCTTCACACGGCTGTCGCGACCGGCGACATGCGCGGCGTCCTGACTCAGGCGTCTTACTATAGAAACACGCTTCTCCGCGATGCTCGATTCCGGGCCGATATCGATGCGGTGAAGTATTCCGACACAACGCTTGGCGAACCATTTACGAAGCCCATCACGCTTCAGGTGCCGAACGCTTCACCGGCGTCGGCCGATCTATCGATCAAGCTCGAACCCCAACTCTCGAACAATGCCGCGCGGTGGAGCAAATTCGTTTACCTCGATGGAGATGACAAACCGGTCGTCGCCACGGGAGACGACACTGTAACGCTTGTCGGCGAACGTTCGATCCCGTTCGCTATCGAAAGCGCCGACGGGATCGTGCAGATAGACTTCGATTACGATTTCAAAAACGACATCGCACTGGCCGGACCAAAAGGCTTTCGACTTTTCAAGCAGACAGATTCGGGCTTTCGGGACGTCACGGCCGCAACTAAACTCGGAAGCGATATCCTGAACGCGAGTCGATCCGGAGTCTGGGTGCTCGATATAGAATCGGATGGCGACCTGGATCTCATACTCGGAAACAAAAGCGGGCGGCCGGCGGTTCTGCAAAACAACTCCGACGGTAGCTTCTCGAGTTCCAGAGCGTTCGACGAGATCGATGGGCTGGTCGAGTTTGCGACTGCGGATCTGGACGAAGACGGTGACGCCGATGCAATTGCCCTGGACACCGAGGGCCACCTGCATTATTTCAAGAACGAACGCGTCGGCCGGTATAAGAGAAGTGATTTTGCCGGCGTCTCGACCCGGGTTTCGGCCTTCGACGTTGGCGACGCGGATGGCGACGGTAAGCTCGACATCATTGCCCTCTACGACAACGGCGCCGTCTGGATGATCAGCTACACACTCGCCGCCGGATGGGAACTTTCCAATCTGTTCCAGGTCGATGGGATGTCGGGATCTAAGGCGGTGATGCTCGCCGATCTCGATAACAACGGCGCCGAGGACATTACCATACGCGGCGAACAAAGGTCCCAGAGTTGGCTCGGCGATCCGGAACGAAAGTATGTGCAGCTAGATCCGGTAGCGGCCACACTTTCGTCGATCGCGGATATCAATGACGACGGCCGACTGGACTTCGCGGGCACCTCCGGCGGCCGGAGCGCAATATTTACAAATCGGGGCGCCAGAAGTTACAACTGGCAAACTGTTCGACCGCGGGCCGCGAAGACGACTGGTGATCAGCGCGTGAACTCGTTCGGTATCGGCGGAGAGCTGGAATTGCGATCCGGGCTACTGCTGCAAAAGCGTCTGATCAATGAGCCCGTGGTGCACTTCGGTCTAGGTGAGAATCCGAATGCGGATGTCCTCCGCATCGTCTGGCAAAACGGCTATGTTCAGGCCGAGTTCGATCTCAAACCGAATCAGACGATCGCCGCCGAACAGCGGCTGAAAGGTTCGTGCCCGCATTTGTTCGCGTACAACGGCGAGAAGTTTGCGCTTGTAAAAGACGCACCCCCGTGGAGCCCGGCGCTCGGTTTGAAAATAAATGCGCAGGAGACCTACGGCGTTCTCGCGACCGAGGAATGGTTCAAGATCCCGGGCGCAGCGCTAAAGCCGACCAACGACAATTTCTATGAATTGAGAATTACGGCTGAGTACTGGGAAAGTTATTACATCGATCACTACTCGCTGCTTGCGGTCGATCATCCTGAAGGCACCGAAGTCTTTGCCGACGAACGATTCGCGATCCCGATACCTCCGCTCGAAGTTTTCACGACCGGTCCGACGCACGAATTCGCAGTCGCGCGGAATGATAGGGGCGAAGATGTTTCGGCCGTTGTGCGCGATCTAGATGAAAAATATCTTGATGGGTTCGAACGAGGGTCTTTCCAGGGCGTGGCGAAAGACCATTTTGTTGAGCTGGATCTGCCGAACAATGCGCCGCTCGACAAAAAGATCGCGATCGTCGCCGACGGCTGGGTCCATCCGACCGACGCGTCGATCAACGTCCAGCTTGGACAGAGTGCGAAGGAAAAACCGCGAAGCTTAAGTCTCGAAGTTCGTGACGAGAATGGCGAGTGGAAGACGGCAAAAGAGAATCTCGGATTTCCGGCCGGAAAGATGAAGACCATTTTGATCGAATTGCCGATCCGTGCCCGCACCGTCCGGCTTCGGACAAACATGGAGGTCTTCTGGGACAAGCTCGCGTGGGGCATCTACGAAAAGGGCGAAGGTAATCGGACGACGCGGCTCGAACCGATCGGGTCCGAGCTTCGTTACCGAGGCTTCTCGGTGATCGAAAAAGCCGACGACTCGTCTCCGGAAAAGCCCGTGTACGACCGGATGCTGACGACCGCCCAGCGCTGGCGCGACATGGAAGGATACTTCACGAGGTTTGGCGACGTGCGCGAATTACTCCTCGAAACTGATAACCGCTTCGTGCTTATGAACGCGGGTGACGAGCTGGTTCTCAGGTTCCCAGCCTTGCCGGCTCCGCCGGTTGGTTATCGACGCGATTTTGTTTTGATCGGCAATGGCTGGATCAAGGACGGGGATCTGAATTCTGTGTTCTCCAAAACGCTGCTGCCGCTGCCGACCCATGCGTCGAACGATTATTCGAAGCCGCCCACGACGCTGGAGAATGATCCCGTCTACCGACAGCATAAAGCGGACTGGTTGAATTTCCACACCCGATATGTTTCGCCCGATTCGTTTCGAAATGCATTGCGGTGAGAAATGCGTCGCGTTAGTCTAAATGTCCAAGCTTGGCAGATATTTCTTGTGACTCGTGTATTTCGAGGTTGGCTTTATGAAAGCCGAACCACGAAATACACGAAACACACACGAAGGTCGTCGCCGCTCCCAAGCTCGGTTAGTAAAAGGCTCTGATGACGTACCTCACAAAAGTCCTTCTCGCTCTACTTCTCGCAGCAATGCTCGCGACGCCCTTCGTCTTACGCAAAATCTATCACGAGGAAAGATTGGCTAAGGCTGACACCAGTACAGCCCTCGACCGCTACGGTTTTTATTTTGAAGAGGTCGCCCGTGTGAGCGGCGTCGATTTCGTTCACACCGCGCCGACGCTCGACTCCAAACTCGACCACATCATGCCTCAGATAGCGTCGATGGGCGCCGGTGTTGCGGTCTCGGATTTTGATCGCGACGGCTGGCCTGACTTTTATCTCACAAACAGCGGAGAGGACAGCCTCAACGCGCTCTACCGCAACAATAGTGACGGAACTTTCAGCGACGTCGCAAGCGAACTCGGCGTGGCGAACGTGAACGGTCGCGAGACCGGCGTGTCGATGGGAGCGATATGGGGCGACTACGACAACGACGGATTCGAAGATCTGTTCGTTTATAAATGGGGCAAGCCCGAGTTGTTTCACAATGACGCGGGCAAGGGCTTTACACGCACGACCGATACAGCCCATTTTCCCGACTGGATAAACGCGAATACAGCGCTCTGGTTTGATTATGACCGCGACGGCTTGCTCGATCTTTTTATCGGCGGATATTTTCGCGAGAATCTGAATTTGTGGAAGCTTGAAACTACCGAGATCATGCCCGAGAGTTTCGAGTACGCGAGCAACGGCGGGCGGAAATATCTGTACAGGAATTTGGGCGCGGGGCGCTTTGAAGAAGTTTCCGAAAGGATGGGGATCAAATCAAACCGCTGGGCGCTCGCCGTCGGTGCGGCCGATCTGCGAGGAACCGGATATCCCGATCTTTTCATTGCAAATGATTACGGCGTGTCGGAGCTTTTTTTCAATGAGCGCGGCACACGCTTTCTCGATGTCGGAGCGACAACCGGGGTCGGCTTTGCGCCCAAGAGCGGGATGAATGTCAGCTTCGGCGATGTCATGAACACCGGCGGGCAGAGTATTTACGTTTCAAACATTTCCGAGCAGGGTGTCCTGCTTCAGGGCAACAACCTTTGGATGCCCCGCGCAGGGGCCGCAAGCGAGGATTTAAAATTCGACAATGTTGCGTCGAACTTTAATGTCGAGCTCGGCGGCTGGAGCTGGGGAGCGCAATTCGCTGATCTGAACAACGACGGAAACCTCGATCTCTTTTTGACGAACGGATATGTTTCGCTCGAACCCGGCTCGAACTATTGGTACGACTTTTCGAAAGTTACCATAGGCAACAACACTATCATCGGCGACGCGAAAAACTGGGCGCCGATGGACAATCGCAGCCTGTCCGGTTATCAATCAAAACGTGTCTGGCTAAACGACGGGGCCGGCAGATTCAGCGATGTCGCGCCCGTCGTCGGTGTGACGGAAACTTACGATGGCCGCGGCGTCGCCGTCGTCGATCTATGGAACCGGGGCGTTATGGATGTCATTGTCGCGAATCAGCGAGCCCCGGTTTTGATCTACAAGAACACAGTTCGACCTGAGAACAAATGGATCGGATTCGAGTTGGAAGGCTCGGCCAGCAACCGGAGCGCGATCGGAACGCAAGTGATTGCATTTTGGAACGGCCAGCAGCAAGTAAAGGAAATTCACGGCGGCATCGGCTTCTGCGCGCAAAACGATCGCCGCGTGTACTTCGGTTTCGGCAAGACTGACAAAGTTGATAAGATCGTAATTCGCTGGGCGTCGGGAAACACCCAGACACTGTTAGCACCCGAGTTGAATAAAATTCACAAGATCATAGAAGAGGCTCGAACTTAGAATCAATGAACGCCGGAACGACGGACATTGCGGATATAAAAATGAATCCCGAGAGCCCGGATCGGCTGCCGTCGAAGATCCTCGGCCTCGATGCGCGATTCATCGCTCCGATCCTGATAACTCTGATTCTGCTTGTTGGCCAGTTGTCGTTTGGAATACTGGAAAGTTACCCGAAGACTGTCCTCGCGATTTTGACGGCGATCGCGCTTGAATTGGTTTTAGGGAAGGTAATTAGCGGCAAGTTGCCGCATCTGGCGAGTGCATATATTTCCGGCATTAGTGTGGGAATACTCATCCGCTCGCCGTTCCTCTGGCCGTTCGCACTCTGTGCGGCGATCTCGATAGTTTCCAAATACGTGCTGCGATGGCGCGGCCGGCATCTGTGGAACCCGTCGAATTTCGGGGTCGCTGCGATGCTGTTTCTCGCTCCCTGGGCGGTTGCGAGCTTGAGTATCCAGTGGGGCAATAATATCTGGCCGATGCTTGCCATCTGGGTCCTCGGCTCGATAATAATTTATAGTCTTCGCCGGTTTCATATCACTCTCACCTACGTTATCGCGTTTCTCGCGTTCAGTTTCCTCCGCAGCCAGTTCACAGGGCATTCTTTTCTCGCGGAGGTCGCGCCGATCACCGGCCCGATGTACCAGCTTTTTATTTTCTTCATGATCACCGATCCGAAGACGACGGTGCGATCGTCGAAATGGGCGCAGTGCGTAGTCGCTTTCCTCGTTGCGGCGGTCGAGTGCGTCCTCCGGTTGGGAGAATATGTCCACGCGCCCTACTATGCGTTGTTCCTCGTTGGTCCGATCACGAATGTGATCGACATTTGGTGGTTATCTGGACGGACGAACTCAAGTCGCGATGAGGTCGCCACCGCCGCCAGCTAATTCTCGAGATCGCTGGCCAGTTCTATCTCGACGCCGTGCGCGGTCTTGAAATAACTCACAATGAAAAGTATCGCCCAGACGAGATCGAGCGCCGCTCCTCCGACGATCGATCCTTGCACGCTGCCCAACCAGTAGAGATAGAACGTCGGGATCACGAATGCGAATTTTTCGAGGATGGCGGCGAGCATAAGCGGCCGGTACTTGAGCGGGTCGCCCGCAACGATCAGAAACACGATCTGAAACGCGAGAGCGACGCCGACGAATCCGTAATAATATTCCGGATGCGTGATGGGTGGTGGATTATCGATCCCGGTTTGCTCGAGCAAAAAGTACAGCGGAACCAGCACGAGAATCCCGATGGTTCCGGCGACCGCGAATGTGTAGCGTGCGAATCTCATCGTCTATTGTTCCTGCCGGGCGAGCATCATTCGCTCGACATATTTTGCAATGACGTCAGCCTCGAGATTGACCTGATCGCCCGGAACGAGCTTGGATAAGTTCGTCAATTCCCACGTCTTCGGTATCACCGCAATATCGAAATATGTGCCCCCAAGTTCGGCGATAGTCAGGCTGATGCCTTCAACGGCGACCGATCCTTTGTAAACCAGATACTTTCCGATCTCCTGAGGAAATCGTATCCGGACGGTCCAGAAATCTCCGCGATGTTGCGCCGAAACAAACTCACCGCGCGCATCGACATGGCCCTGCACGATATGGCCTCCGAGGCGAGTCGCTGGTGTCACGGCCCGTTCGAGATTTACGTGCGAACCGACTTTTAGATTTCCGAGTGTCGAGCGATCAAGCGTTTCCTGCGAGAGATCGGCGGCGAATGAACCTTGCTCGATGTTCAACGCGGTGAGACAGACGCCGTTCACAGCGATCGAATCACCGTCCGTGGAATCACTCGTTACGACATTCGCCGAAACAATCATCCGCGCTCCGCCCTCGCTCGCGACGAGCGATCGGATAGTCCCAAGCTCTTCGATTATTCCAGTGAACATATTTACGCTGGCTCCGTCTTCGACAGCTGCCGGATATTGATCGAGATCGGCTCGCCATCCTCGACCTCATTGTAGAGGTTTGCGAACTTATGACCGAAAATTATCGAAACGGGTTTGTAGGACGAGCGCGCGTGGACCGTCTGAACAAAGGTTTCATCGACGGCCGTCAATAGGATGAGTATTTCGCCGTCCGTCGAAACCAGATCCTGCTTGCTCAAGCCGAAAAGGGGCGACTTTTCGTCGATCGGATGGACGATCGTCCACGCAAGGGGAAAAAACGTAACTTTCCGTCGCTCGAGCTCAAGAACATCAAAACGGCGCACCGTTCGGCCGTTCTCGTTTATAAAGCGGGCGAACATTACCACGGCACCGACCTCGATCAACTGATTATTTCGGCCGTTGACGATGCGAAACATGAGGCCGGTTTTATCGCGATACGGTGCAACGACAGCCACCTTGCTGAAAACTATCCGTGCGGTCGGCCTTGCGAACCGTGCAAAGACGACACCGGTGATGAGAGCGTTGGCGAGCAGGCTGTAATACGACTCGACGGTTACGAGCAAATTGGGGACGACGCCGACCGGATGGATCGTACCGTAGCCGATCGTGGCAAACGTCTGGACACTAAAGAAGAAACCGCGAACGAAAAGATCGTCCATCGGCACCGACGAAGTATCGACGAGCCCCTCGGAGCCGAAGGATGCGTAAAGGATGCCGAAAAAGATGTTACTGACGAAATAAAGCAGGAGAACGAGCCCGAGAAATGTGCTCCAGTACATCGACAACAGAGTGTGATACGGATTGAGCGAAGTGAGAATGCTGACGCCGGTGCGTTGGACATTGAAAGTGCCGTCCGAATTCAAAAGCCGCTGCCGACTTTGGCCCGCGACAACTGATCCGAAACCGAGATCGCTGTCCTCTTCCGGCTCGATCGCCGTGATAGCTTTAAGGTCGTTGTTGAGCGTTTCGTCTGTCACTTTATTGCGAAATTATAAGCACGCGGTAAGATGATTGTAAAAAGACGGCCCAAGACGTCTTCGGTTTTGGTCGCGTGATCCGCCAATTTTTTGGCTCGGAACAACAACGAACCACGAAACCCTTGTATACCCTCGGACTCGTAATATGAACGACAGTACTCCACAGGAAAATCAACCGCCGAGCCTTCGCCGTAATCCCGAAGGCGGGATCGACAACAACTCACTTGCCGATGTCGTCGAGTGGTTTCTGAATTTCGACGAGCGGACGGCGCGGATACGGCACCCGTACACCGAAGAGCTTTTTCAATGGAAACAGCATGACGATGTCGAGAACGGAGTCGGCGTCTATCCGTTTGAGAACGCCGAGGCACGATTTGCGATCGGCGTATTCCAGGCTTTGCAGGAAAACAATTCGGAGCCGCTTTTGGGTTTATGGCTTTCGGATGTGCTGGCCGCTCTGCACGAGTCTCGGGAAACAAAGACCGAGATCAGCGAGGCTAACAAGCTTGACGCTGATCCTGACGCGCTTGCGATCGAAAAATCGGAGAAGCTGACGACGAAGGCTGAGAGACGCCTGTATTTGACCAGCTGTTGGTTGGAACAATTGTGCACTGCTGAAGCCCGCGTGCTCGGATGGGTATACCAGGAAATTTACGGAAGGCCGTACACACCATCGTGAAAAAGTGAAAAGGTGAAAAGGTGAAAAGGTGAAAAGGTGAAAAGGTGAAAAAGTGAAAAAGTGAAAAAGTGAAAAAGTTTAAAAGTGAAAAGGTGAAACGTGGATGTTCAAGCCCTTTCTCACTTCTAAACTTTTTCACTTTCTCCTACCGGAACGCCGCGCACTGCCGCATATCGCCTGACTGCATTCCTTTTGCAAACCATTGCATTCGCTGCTGAGCCGAGCCGTGGGTGAAGGACTCGGGCACGACGTAGCCCTGCGTCCGTTTCTGGATCATATCGTCGCCGACCGCCGCCGCAGCACGCATCGCCTCTTCGACATCGCCTGCTTCGACGAGCCCCTTTTGCTGAGCATAATGCGCCCAAACTCCGGCGTAACAATCGGCCTGCAATTCAAGCGCGACCGAGAGACGATTATTCTGCCCTGCCCGCTGTATCTTATCCATGGTGCCGAGGAGATTCTGAACGTGATGCCCGACTTCATGGGCGATGACGTAGGCCTGGGCAAAGTCTCCCGGAGCCTTGAATTGTTGTTTCAGCTCCCGGAAGAAATCGAAATCCAGATACAGCTTTTGATCGCCGGGACAATAGAACGGTCCCATCGCCGCTTCACCATATCCGCAGGCCGAAGCTGTCTGCCCGCTAAAAAGAACTAGCTTTGGCTGTGAATACCGGATTCGCGCCTGTTGCGGGAGAATCTGGCCCCAGACGTCCTCGGTCATTTTCATCACGGCGCGGGCGAATTGCATGTTGTCGTCCGCCGGTTGATTCGCCGAATTGCTCGCTGAGCCCGGCTGTTGTTGTACCTGCCCGGTTTCAGCGGGCAGATTCTCGAGCAACTGCCGCGGATCCACACCGCATATCAACGCCGCGACGGCGAGAATAAGCACTCCGATCCCGCCGCCGCCGATGGCTAATCCGCGACCGCCTAGTCCACGTCGATCCTCAACATTTGAGCTCTGGCCGTAATCTCGCCACCGCATATGGTCTTAACCCTCCTGATTTCCTTGACGTCGATCTAAAGCGTGTTTGAATTTTAGCACCTTGGGTTGCGCGGACGAAATATAATTCTCGCTCGCAGGCCCTTGGCGCCCTGTCCGCAAAATCTTGACAGGTGTGAAGTTAGAGGCATATTATAAGACCAAGTGGGGTTAGTTTTTTCTTTCGACGCGTGTACAGGCAAAGGAGGCAGTGATGATCAAACTAGATATCGTCAACCGTGTTGCCGATAAAACCGGTGTTCCGAAGCAAAAAGCGGAACAGGTTGTTGACTCGCTATTTAACGCAATGAAGGAAGCATTGGCGAAGGGTAAACGAATCGAGCTTCGCGGCTTCGGGGTTTTCGTCGTTAAGCCGCGTAAACGCGGAGTCGGGCGAAATCCGAGAACCGGAATGGAAGTCCCGATTCCCGCCGGTAAGACCATTAGATTCAAGCCAGGTAAAGAACTGTCGGCAAAGGCCGTCAAGACCTAGAATTTCTGATCATTTTGATTTTTCGAAAATCGTGAATCGCAAATGTTTCATCTGCGGTTTACGATTTTCTTTTTGAAGGCTATGGCGACCGAACAGATATATATGCCACGCCGGGCGATGCGGCCAACGGCTCGCACGTGGATCCTGCATTCACTGCTCTTGCTGGTAACACTCGCGACCGCGACGATCGCCGGCGTGCTGCTTCCGTTTGGCAGCATCGATCCGTTTCCCGTCGCCGATCCGCAAAGCTGGCCCGAGCTCGTAAATTTTGTCTCGACTCTGCCATTTCGTTACCTCGCCCTTATAGCGACCGCTGTTCACGCGCTTGTCACTGATCCGCAGTACCTGATCAACGGGCTATCATTTTCTCTCTCGCTGATCTTTATTCTGATCTCGCATGAGATGGGTCATTACGTCGCATGCCGAATCTACGGCGTCGACGCGACCCTGCCATTCTTTATACCGACACCGCCGATGATCGGGCCGGCGGGAACGTTCGGCGCCTTCATCAGGATCAAGTCGCCGATGCCTTCGCGAAAAGCGGTGTTCGATATCGGCGTCGCCGGGCCGATCGCCGGGTTCATTGCTTTGATACCCATTGCGATCGTGGGAGTCGTCAGAATGCAGCCCGCGACCGTAGGGCAGCTTGCTGTTCCCGGCGGGCTGACGTTTGCCGACCCTCTGTTTATGCGAATCGTCGGCGCAGTTGTCGGTAACGACCCGACGGTCGGTGTCGGCAATCCGTTTTATTATGCGGCCTGGGTTGGCTTACTTGTGACGGCTTTGAATTTGATACCCTCAGGGCAATTGGATGGCGGCCACGCGATTTACGCCGCACTCGGGAAGAGGGTGCATTTCTTCACCGGGCGGATCGCGTTCCTCATCATGACGGCGCTGGCGATTGTCGGTTTTATTTATTTCAACAGCCCGAGCGGGTTTCTTGTCGCCGTACTCTTGGGGATCATGCTGCGCGTAGGTCACCCCGAGCCGTATGACGAATCGCCGCTTGATCGGAAACGCAACGTGGTTGCGTTACTCACTCTTATTATTTTCGTTTTGTGTTTTGTTCCGTTTCCGATCCGGATCAACTGATGAAGAGTGAATAGTGAATGGTTAATCGGATAATGAAGAAGTGAAAAACGCCCGAAGTTATTCGAGCGTTTCTGGATTCCAACCTATTCACTATTCACTATTCACTATTCACTATTCACTATTCACTATTCACTATTCACGATTCACTCGCCTGCGGAAGCATTCCCTTTATCTCTCTTACCATTCGCTGGACATCTTCCTGCCCGTCTAGCGCGATCATGAAAAAGTCGTAGCTGGTCTTGAAGCAAACCATTCCGTTTCCGAAGAACCAAACGCCTTCGAGCAGCGGATTGCCGCCGATGATCCAATCGATTGGTGCTCCCGTGATCGTTTTCGGATTGAAGATGTTCGTCATCATCACCGCCCCCGATGCAAATGAGAAAGCTCCGAGCAGCGGGGCTCCGATCCGTTTTGCGATATCACGTTCGAATCTGATCCGTTCCGCTTCTGCTTCTGTGAGTCGTCCCTTTTCAATCAGTTCTTCTTTACGTTTCAGGAATTCGTTGAATTGCTCGCCGATCTTTTTTACCGACCATGCCGGCAGAGCCGAATTAAAAAGCCAGTGCGAGCTGATGCCCGTGAAGACGACACCGAGGCCCGCTCCTACGGCCATCGAAACACCGGTCGTCGCTGCTTGCAACGGATTTTCCTGGATCCAACCCGACGCTTTCGACAAAGATCTCATTCCAGAATCCATTGTCCTGGTAAATCCCGCGCCAAAATTGAATGCACGAAAGACGCGTTTAGCATTTGTTCCAACGGACTCGCGGGCTTCATCGAAAATTCCGCCGGCTTTTCCCGCCGCAACACCGATAACTTCGCTCGCGGCTTTTCCCGCCGCTCCAACGACATCGCCGGCTCGGCCACCAGCATCCTCCGCAACGTCTCGCACAGGTTCGCTCGCGCTCCATGCTTTTTTCGCGGTCTCTTCGGCGGTCTTAAAAGTATCTTCAGCTACTTTCACCGCGTGCTTACCGACACCGGTCTTCTCTGCTTCAGCCTTTATCTTTTCCGCGCCTTTCTGCGCGGTCTCGACAACGGCGCGCGCACCATCCTCAATCTTTTCTTTGAGGCCGAGTTGCTTGTCGATCTCGTCGAACTTTTCCTTGGCACCACGCTGCCATTTCTCAAAACGTTCTTTGTAATCGCTCATGGTTTTGCAAACTCCCGTTTCAGATACGAACCGTTTCGTCCGATTGTTCGCTTGGATGCGTTTTCGCATGCGGCCTTTGTATAATTACCACCTCGGGGATCGAGTGACAAGGTTTTTTCGCCTCGAAAATGGACGGAGCCGTGTGTTAACCTTGGATTTTGCGAGTATTTTATGACGGTTGTAAAGTGTCCGCGCTGCGGGAAGGAAACAGTGTTCGAAGGGAATCAATTCCGTCCGTTTTGTTCGGAGAGATGCAAGCTGCTCGATTTTGGTGCGTGGGCGGACGAGGAATATAGCCTGCCGGCTGAAAACTCGCGGCTTGGCGAGGACGAGATCGCGGAGATCGAACGGGCGGAAGCGGAGAAACAGCAAAAATGATCTTGTCGTATCTGGCACCAAGCGGCGAAATGGTCGGTGGGATTGTAGCCGTGTCGTTCTTTCTCGTTCTCGCAGGCGTGGCGTTGGTCGCCTTCAAGGCATTGAAGAAAACCGTAAA
Organism: Acidobacteriota bacterium; assembly: GCA_040006435.1. GTDB lineage: Bacteria > Acidobacteriota > Blastocatellia > Pyrinomonadales > Pyrinomonadaceae > OLB17. The sequence goes on along the minus strand of JBDTWZ010000030.1, from coordinate 10,721 downwards.
GATGGCGATTCGGATGTTGATCGTCGCGATGATACTAGTTATAGCGGTCGTCGGAAGCATCTCGCTGTGGTATTTCAGCTCCGACGCATCACCCAAATTAAGACCGCCTGCAAACCGGAGGCGTTAGGAATCAGAAGTCAGAACCGGGAGCGGTAGCGACCGGGTTTCCCCTCAACTACCGGATGCAGGAGTTTGACGTGAGACCCGGTCGCTACCGCTCCCGGTTCTGAGACTGTGGCCGTCACATTCGCTCTAGATGGACAAGGAGCTGGAAAAACAACCCAACGGATTATGGCAGCGATATCGCAATCTTTCGCCGACGGTCTTTGCGCTTAGTCTTGTCAGCTTTCTCAATGACACTTCAAGCGAGATTATCTATCCCCTGCTTCCGACCTTTCTCGCGCTTACCCTTGGCGCCGGTCCTTTTGCCATCGGTTTGATCGAGGGCTTTGCCGAATCGATCGCCAGCATTCTCAAACTTTTCTCCGGATACCTCAGCGACAAGTTCGGTAATCGAAAACTGCCCGTCTTTCTCGGCTATTCGTTAGCCGCCGTGGTCCGGCCACTGCTCGCGTTCGTTACAAGCTGGCCTCAAGTACTCGTCGTTCGAATGACCGATCGCATCGGCAAGGGAATCCGCGGAGCTCCGCGTGACGCCCTACTCGCGTCGACAGTTCCTGAAAACGCTCGTGGCCTTGCGTTCGGTTTTAATCGAGCGGCCGATCATCTCGGCGCGGTTGTCGGACCGGTCGTGGCGTTTCTTTTGCTGACTTACCTGGCCGCGGATCCGAGCACGCCGACGGCCCGCGAATACCAGCAGGTATTCCTGTTCGCGTCGATACCGGTCGCAATCGGTTTGTTTGTCATCGTCTTTTTCGTTCGCGAAAAGAAAAAGCCCGCCCCCGACCCGGACGAGCTCCCGCTCAAATTCTCGCTCCGCGGATTCGACTCGAATTTCAAACAGTTTCTAGTCGTCGTCGCTCTGTTTACCCTCTCAAATTCGACCGATGCCTTCTTGCTTCTTCGTGCGCAAGAGACAGGCGTCGCACCGGCGATGCTTCCGCTGCTTTGGATGGTCCTGCATTTCAGTAAACTTTTCAGTTCAATCATCGGCGGCGATCTCTCCGACAAGATCGGCCGAAAGACGCTGATCCTAACCGGCTGGGTGATCTATGCCCTTGTGTACGCGGGGTTCGCTTTTGCCGATTCGGCATGGCAGGCGTGGACGCTGTTCATCATCTACGGTTTCTACTTCGGGCTGACCGAGGGCGTCGAGAAAGCTCTTGTCGCCGATCTCGTCACCGAAGAGAAACGCGGTACGGCGTTCGGACTCTACAATCTCGCATACGGGATCACGGTCTTTCCGGCGTCACTCATCTTCGGATTTGTCTGGAGCGAGTTCGGTGCGGCCCCGGCCTTTCTAATGAGTGCCGTGATATCGGTCGTCGCGTCACTATTTTTGCTGACAATCAAGGCCGATCGTAAAAAGTGAAAAGTGAAAAGTGAAAAGTGAAAAGTGGATAGTGAATCGAACCACTATCCACTAACCACTATCCACTATCCACTATCCACTATCCACTATCCACATTCAGCGATGATCTAATCATTCAACTGGATCGAGCTGATCATGTTCCTGAATACCGTATTGTATCGATTAGACTCGTCACCCGGAGACACCGTCGCGATGAAAAAAAGATCACCGCTGCGGAGCTGCGTCGTGTAGACAGTCACTACCTCGGTTCGGCCGGTGACCGACGACCGTCCGGACAAGACCGTCGCGATCCCGGTTCGGCCGGCAACGTTTGCTCGCTGCTGACTTCCGTTCTGCCTGAGATAGCTATTGGCCTGAAGCAGCTCGTCAATATATTCGCGAGTTGTCTGGCTAAGATTGCTCGAATTCGCTCGTGCGGCTCCGATCATCGCGCCATGCGTAATTCCTTGGTTTCCATACGCGCCTTCGGGTGCGAGCCAAACTTGCCCGCTTGTCTCAAAGTCCTGCCAGTTGCCGGGAATATTCACGCTCATCGCGCTGTTCGAATAGACACGGGTCCGGGTCGAGGGAAACGGCACACTTCGTGAATAGTTTCCGTTCACGATCGGACTCTCGCTTTGCGTCGTGCCGCCGCCCGTGCCCTGGCCGCCCGTGCGCTGATAGTCACGCTGTATCTCGGCCATTGTTCGCGCCCGCGGCATGCTGCGAAGCCGTTCCTGAACGCGTCGGAATTCCAGAGTGACTTTCCGCGGATTTGGAGAGACGTTCAACTGACTCGCTTCACGGTTGATGTTCTGGTAACGGTTTCCCGGATTTGGATGGCTGCTCAACCACTCCGGAGCGCGGCTGCCCCCACTCTGCTGTTCGATCGTTCGAAACATGTTCGCCAAGTCGCGCGGGTCGTAACCGGCATTTGCCATGATCTGCGAACCGAGGACGTCGGCTTGTGTTTCATAATCGCGGCTGTAACGTGTCTGCAGAACCTGAGCACCGATAGCTCCGAGTTGAGCTCCGCCCTGTCCGCCAAAGATCGCGCCGCCGAGGATCAATCCTATCGTTCCAAGCTGATTGCCAATACTGTTCTGTTTTGTCGCCTGCGCCGTCGCATGACGAAGCGCAACGTGACTGATCTCGTGAGCCATAACGCCGGCGATCTCGCCTTCGTTTTTCGCAGCTTCGATCATTCCCCGATTCACATACAGCGGGCCGCCCGGAAGAGCAAAAGCATTGATATCGCGTGCATTCACCACATCGAACCGGTAAGTGAAAGCGGATTGCTGGAATTCCGGCGGGATCGCCGACACGAGCCGTTGTCCAACGCTTTCAACATATCCGTCGGCGAGATTGTCGTTGAGCAATGGAAATTGCTGTGTGACTTGACGCGAGGCATCGCGTCCAAGTTTCACGTCGTCCTGAACCTGGTATTTGTTCTTCGGCATCGTGATGCGTGTCTGCGCGATTGCCGCGAGCGGTAAAAGCGTCAGGGACCACATCATCAATGCCGATGTTACGGCCCTCGTGTAATTTCGTCTTTTCATTTCCAGCCCTCCCATACTTTAGGTCGATTCTAATTGACGGACGTTGGCGTGGGCAATCAGAATCAGACCCTACTCTGATGAAAAAACCGCCCCGGACCGTTCGCCGCGTTCTGTGTGCCTCTATGGCGCGTGTTACAAGAATGTTAATCGATGCCGAGGCCGACTTTAGGAAAATCTCAGTAAAGGTATAATTCGGCTTACGGTGATGTTTCGGCTTAGATATTAGGCAGACGATGGGAGACAGAGCGATCAGCCACGGATTAGACGAGTTGCGCGACAAAATACTGCTTCTGGGCGGAGCCACGGAATTCGCAGTACACCGGGCGATCGAGGCTTTGACGGAACGCGACAGTGAGCTCGCAAAAAAAGTTCTTGCGCAGGATGCCGTGATCGATCAGATGGAGCTCGAGATCGACGCGCTGAGCATCGATATCCTTGCATCGCTGCAGCCGACAGAACACGATCTGCGTTTCGTCATATCGGTCGCGAAGATCACGCCGATCCTCGAACGGATCGCCGATCACGCGGGTAGTATCGCCGAAGCGGCGCTTGTTCTGAACAACGAACCGCTCGTAAAAACATTCGTCGAGTTTCCGCTGATGGCAATGACGGCGACGGAAATGCTGCGGACGGCCCTCGACGCTTTCACGTCCGAGGACGCAATGCTTTCGCGTGAAGTGATCAGGCGCGACAAAGAGATCGATGAAAATTACCATCGGGTCTTCGGCGAGCTGCTTCAGTTAATGATCGTTAATCCGACAGCGGCGACAAGCGCCGCGCATCTGTTATTTGTCGCCAAGCACCTCGAACGGATCGGCGATTACGTGAAGGATATTTGCGAGTTGAACGTTTACCTCGGCGAAGCGGTTTTCATAAAGCACAGCCGTACGTACTGAGAATTTTTTTTTGGAGAGTGAATTATGGGTTTTAGTTTATTGCCCCGCGAAGATGAGTATTTTGACCTGTTCACGCTGATGGCCGGCAAGATCGAGGAAGCTTCTGCGATCTTGACCGAGATGCTTGAAGACCCGGCGGCTGATTTTGCGTTGTACAAAACTCGGGTCAAGGACGTTGAGCACGCGTGCGACGAGCTCACCCACCAGATCACGAACAAGCTGAACAAATCGTTCATCACTCCGTTCGACCGCGAGGATATATACACGCTCGCCGTCGCGCTTGACGACATCTGCGACTACATCGACGCCGGGGTTCGGGCGATCGTCATGTACGACATCCGAGAGCAGAATGCTCATTCGCGCCAGCTCGCGCGGATCATCAAGGACCTCGGCGTCCAGATAAACGGCGCCGTGTCGGTCCTCAGCAAACCGAAAGGCATAACGGAACGGTTCCGGGAAATTCACCGCCTTGAGAACGAAGCGGACGACGTTTACTTCCGCGCCATCGGCCAGCTTTTCCAGGAGGAAAAGGACCCGATCGCCGTGATCAAATGGAAAGAGTTCTATGAAATTCTGGAGAACGCGACCGACCGCTGCGAAAGTGTCGCGAACATCATCGAAAGCATAGTTCTAAAGCACAGCTAGTTCGTCGATCGTGGATCGTTGCTTCCGGCACCTGGCCTCACCACCATCCACGATACACGATCAACCAACCACCTATGGACGGACAAACAGCCGCACTTAGCCTCGTAGTGCTGATCATCGCAATCGCTCTCGTTTTCGACTACGTGAACGGATTTCACGACGCAGCGAATTCGATAGCGACCGTTGTCGCGACGCGCGTTCTGAGTCCTGGCGTCGCAGTGATGTGGGCCGCGTTTTTCAATTTCATCGCGTTTGTAGTCTTCGGAACGGCTGTCGCAAAAACGATCGGCGGCGACATGATAAACATCGCCGTCATTCCGGGCAACGACCAGCTCTTTGTTCTACTTGCCGCTGTACTAGGTGCGACAGTCTGGAATTTGATCACGTGGTATCTGGGCCTTCCAACGTCAAGTTCGCACGCGCTCGTCGGTGCGTACGCGGGTTCGGCAATCGTCTCATACATCTGGCACTTCGGCTTTTACGGCGTCGAAACTGTTCTAAAGGCCGCCGGCTGGATAAAAACGCTGACTTTCATTGTCCTGTCGCCGCTGATTGGTATGGCGCTCGGGTTTTTCCTTATGGTAGCGGTCTATTGGATCTTCCGAAGGGTATCGGTAAATAGGATCGATAAGGGCTTTCGCATTGGTCAATTGTTTTCTGCAGCCGCATTCTCGCTGGGCCACGGGGGAAATGACGCCCAGAAGACGATGGGTATAATCACGATCGTTTTGGTCGCCGGAGGTTTTCTGCAGGCAATGCCCGGCGGAAAGCTGCCGGAAGTACCGCTTTGGGTGGTACTGGCGGCACACGCGGCAATTGGATTAGGAACGCTCTCTGGCGGCTGGCGAATCGTGAAAACGATGGGCACGAAGATCGTCAAGCTTCAGCCCGTCGGCGGATTCTGCGCCGAGACCGCCGGAGCCGCTACTCTGTTTTTCGCTACGTTCACGGGCATTCCCGTGTCAACAACTCACACCATCACAGGTTCGATCGTCGGCGTCGGCTCGGCAAAGCGCTTTTCTGCCGTTAAATGGGGTGTCGCAGGCCGCATCTTATGGGCTTGGGTTCTTACCATCCCGATGGCTGCTCTGATCGCCGGACTTACATACGGCGTTGTACTACTCATCGAAAAGCTTGTTGGGGTTGCATGATGGAACACCGGGATCCTGCCGGCGTTCCATCGCACCGCAAATACTAACGTCACATCTCGACTGCATCGGTCTCCTCGATAACTAAGCTTTCACGCCTTGCACTTCCCAGTTGCAAGCGCCATCATTTCTGCTTTGATTTAGCTGCAGTTTGGCATCTAAGGAGAAAGCAATGTCAGTAGTAACAGAACAAATCAGGCCGCTCGAAGATTTTCTGGTCATGGCCGACGAAGAGTTGGCCGCGCAAATCGAAGCCGCGCGCGAGGCTCTCGGGCCGCGAGTTGTCATTCTAGGCCATCACTATCAACGCGACGACGTCGTCCGTCATGCCGATCTGACGGGTGATTCGTACCAGCTTTCGGTAATGGCATCGCAGAGCGACGCCGAATACATCGTGTTCTGCGGCGTTCACTTCATGGCCGAGTCGGCAGACATTCTCGGCAAGCCGCAACAGCGCGTGATCCTGCCCGATCTCGGCGCAGGGTGTTCGATGGCGGACATGGCGACGATCGATCAGGTTGAGGACGCGTGGGAGCAGCTTCGCGACATCGGCGTGCTCGAACAAAAGGTCGCGCCGATCACATACATGAATTCGTCCGCCGCGATCAAGGCATTTTGCGGCCGGAACGAGGGCGTCGTCTGCACATCGTCGAATGCCGTTCCGCTTTTCGATATCTATCTCAAACAGTTCGACAAGATGTTCTTTTTCCCGGATCAGCATCTCGGTCGAAATACGGGTGCTAAGTTCGGTATCCCACTCGACAAAATGGCGCTCTGGAATCCGCACGAAGAGCTCGGTGGAAATACGGTAGAACAATTGCGGGAAGCGAAACTGATCCTGTGGCGAGGGCACTGCTCAGTGCATGGCCGATTCAAGCCGTGGCATGTCGATAAGATTCGCGACGAGATGCCCGGTGTGCAAGTTCTCGTCCATCCCGAATGCATGCGCGAGGTCGTCGAGATCAGCGATCTTGACGGATCGACCAGCTTCATCATCAAGACCGTCGAAAATTCGCCGAGCGGATCAAAGTGGGCGATCGGAACAGAAGTTAATCTCGTCAATCGTCTTCAAGATCGATTTCCCGACAAGGAAATTCGCCTGCTGGCACCCGACCTCTGCATGTGCGCGACCATGTACCGGATCGCACCGCCTAATCTGGCTTGGGCGATGGACAATCTCGTCAACGGCATTGTCGTGAACGAAATCGTGGTCGAGGATGAGACAAAGCATTCCGCCGGTATCGCGCTCGAGCGAATGATCTCGATGACTGAACGTAAATCGTGAATCGTGAATCGTGAATCGTGAATAGCACTTCCCAGAAAACGGGCCTTAAGCTCTGCTTAGCCTATTCACGATTCACGATTCACGATTTACGATTAACTTTTGTTATGGCCGATCTAAGAGACAAACTTCCCGACAATACGCCGGGCCAGTTTTTCGTGGACAGCCAGTGCATCGACTGCGATGTCTGTCGCGACACCTCGCCCTCCAACTTCCGCCGCAACGACGAGAACGGTTACTCCTACGTATACAAACAGCCCGAAACCGACGAAGAAGTTACGTTATGTAAGGAAGCTTTCGATGCGTGTCCGGTAGAAGCGATAGGCGACGATGGTTCATTCATGGCGGCTAGCACGTGATAACTGGCGAGAACAGAACTTGCAGGTCCTTCCAACCCCTTGTTGATTTGCCTGTCCTCCGATCGAACAATCCGAAATCCGAAATTGAAAGGGCTTGCTTTATCTGTCGGAGTCCAACAAAATATTCGAAAGGAGATAATGATGACCGAAGGCTCGCGGGCAGCACGCATCAAGTGCCGGGAAATAATGACGTCGAGCGTCAAAACCGCGACGCGCGACATGTCTTTACGCGACGCGGCGGCGATCATGCGCGATGGCGACATGGGTTCGATCCCGGTGATCGAGGATGGAAAGCTTGTCGGCATTGTGACCGATCGAGACATCGTCGTGCGCTCCATAGCCGAAGGCAAAGACGCGTCGTCGCCTGTCGGCGAAGCGATGACGACCGAGATGTTTTCCGTCAAACCGGACGATTTTGTTTTCGAGGCGATTCGCATGATGGGCGATAAGCAGGTGCGCAGGATACCGGTGGTGGATGACGCCGGTGCGCTCGCCGGGATCATCGCGATAGCCGATATTGCGCTCGAGATGGAAGACGAGCGCGAGATCGCGGAGGCACTCGAAGAGATCTCAACCGGAAGCTCGTTTTGGAGTAAGAAGTAATGTTTTAGTGACGAGTGACGAGTGACGAGTGACGAGTGGCGAGAACGGCCGCGTATCACTTGTCACTTGTCACTTGTCCCTCGTCACTGGTTTAGAAATGGCAAGATCATTCAATCGTCATTTTCAATTTCTCGGATCGTCGAAGAATGTTCGTTCGGGACAGCTTTGGCTTCCGGCCGCCGATGTATATCAGACGCCGGAGGGCTGGCTCGTGAAAGTCGAGCTGGCAGGTGTTTCGGTTGAAGACGTCGAAATCGATATCCAGGGCAACGCGCTCTACATCGCCGGATGCCGAAAAGATCGTTCGTGCGCGGTAGGTGTCTCGTTCCACCAGATGGAGATCACTTATAGCCGCTTCGAAAAGACATTGACTTTTCCTTCGGTGATCGAGGGCGCCCGTATAGAACATAATTTTGAAGACGGGATCTTGATAATTCGGCTTTGGAAGGGTGAATAAACTTAGCGGCCATTGCGAACTCCGCGTGAAAATTCTTTTCTCACGCAAAGCTCGCTAAGTTCGCAAAGGACAAGAACAAGGATTTATGGCTGACGACAACGCAGAAAACCAGGGAGCGACGACGAACAAGCTGCCGCAGCAATTCGAAATAGGAGTCCTTCCACTTCAGAACACGACTCTGTTTCCGGAGACAGTGGTGCCGCTCGCGGTTGGCCGCGAGCGCTCGATACGCGCGGTCGAGTCGTCGCTGGCGACCGAAGAGAAGCTGCTCGCGTGTGTGACGACGAAAACCGAGAACGTGACCGGCGATGAGGCCAAGTACGACGACCTTTACAAGGTCGGAACGATCGTCAACGTAAAACGCATGATGCGGAACGATGGCTTAATGCAGCTTATCGTCCAGGGAATCGATCGGTTCGAAGTAAAGGAATGGCTGACCGAGCAGCCGTACCTCAAGGCGCGGGTCGAAATCTTGCCCGAGCTGAGACGCGTCGAGGACGAAGAGATCGAGGCGCTGAAACGAAATATTCAGCAGATGATCCAGCAAGCTCTGGCGATGTTGCCGCAGGTTCCGCCCGAGATGCGCGTCGCAGTGATGAACCAGCAAGACCCGGTTCAGCTTTCTTATTTTCTGGCTTCGGTGTTGGACCTAGGTACTGAGACGGAACAGAAGATGCTCGAATCGACCACCGTCGACGAGCTTCTTACGCTGACGCATGCGGCCCTTGCGCGCGAGCTCGAGATCATGCAGATCCGCTCGAAGATCGCGACCGAAGCGCAGAGCGAGATGGACAAATCGCAGCGCGATTACATTTTGCGCCAACAGCTAAAGCAAATTCAGAAGGAGCTTGGCGAGGATGAAACCGGCGAAAAGGCCGAAGCCGAGCAGCTGCGGGAACGGCTCGAGACAGCAGACCTGCCCGAGGATGTCCGCAAGGAAGCGGAGCGTGAGCTAAAGCGAATGGAGGCCCTTCCGCAGGCCGCACCGGACTATCACGTTATCCGAACCTACCTCGAATACGTGATCGAGCTGCCGTGGAACAAATCGAGTAAAGAGCGACTGGATCTGAACGAGGCGCGAAAGATACTCGATGAAGATCACTACGGCCTCGAGGACATAAAGGAGCGAATTCTCGAATCGCTCGCGGTTGTGAAACTACGACCGGATGGGAAGTCGCCGATACTTCTTTTTGTCGGACCGCCCGGTGTCGGCAAGACGTCACTTGGGCGCTCGATCGCACGTGCTCTGGGGCGCGAGTTCGAACGCATGTCTCTCGGCGGAATGCGTGACGAGGCGGAGCTTCGCGGCCATCGCCGCACGTATGTCGGGGCGATGCCGGGCCGGATAATTCAAGCGCTCCGGCGGGCGGCGGTGAACAACCCGGTGATGATGCTCGACGAGATCGACAAGCTTGGTAATGACTATCGCGGCGATCCGTCGGCGGCGTTGCTCGAGATCCTAGATCCGCAGCAGAACCACACGTTTCGGGATAATTATCTCGATCTGCCATTTGATCTTTCAAAGGTATTCTTCATCGCGACCGCGAACCAGCTCGGGCCGATCCCGATGCCACTTCGCGACCGCATGGAGATCATTCATCTCGCGGGTTACAGCGATCGCGAGAAGCTGAACATTGCCAAGCAGTATCTGATCGCGCGACAGATTACTGAAAATGGGCTAACTCCGGATCGGCTTGAGATCGCGGACGATGCGATAAATCTCCTGACCTCACGTTACACCCGCGAGGCTGGCGTGCGGCAACTTGAACGGGCGATCGGGAACCTTGCGAGGAAAGTAGCGCTGAAGGTGGCCGAAAGCTCCCCTCATGTCTTAGGTGGGGAGGCAGCGGCAGCGGCTGACGGGGTGGTGGAGTCCGAGAAGTACGTCATCACAGCTAAGGACGTCAAAGAATATCTCGGGCCCCCGCGATTCTATCCCGAATCGGCGCGTGAAGAACTGCCGGCTGGCGTCGCGACCGGAATGGCGTGGACTGAGATGGGCGGCGAAGTTTTGTTTATCGAAGCGACGCTGCTGCCCGGCGGCGGCGGATTGACTTTGACGGGCCAGCTCGGCGAGGTGATGAAGGAGTCGGCACAGGCCGCGCGGAGCTATCTGTGGGCGCACGCTGTCGAATTTGGTATCGATCCCGAAGTCATCAAACAGAATGGCGTGCACCTCCATGTCCCTGCAGGAGCCATTCCAAAAGACGGCCCGAGTGCTGGCGTGACAATGGCGTCGGCTCTTGCTTCGGTTTACACAGGGCGGAAGGTCCGCTCGGATACGGCGATGACAGGTGAGAT
>JBDTWZ010000029.1:0-24012 GCA_040006435.1 Acidobacteriota bacterium | reverse complement strand
GATGGAGCAATTTCTGAAGAAGTTGCCTCGGCGGCCGCACGCCTTATGCGAAACGACCTGTGATATTCTAAGCCTGAGCCTATGCCGATGTCCGATTACATCTCGATAAACGCGCTTCGCAATGTCATTGACATCGCGCTCGTTTTTATCCTTATATACGTCGTGCTAAAGCTGCTTCGCGGGACTCGGGCAGTTCCGACGGTCGTCGGTTTGATCTTACTCGGGCTGCTTTACTGGGTCTCGATCGCGCAGGATTTCGCGACGCTCGAATTTGTTTTGCGTTACGCCGTCGTGTACATCGGATTCGCGATCATTGTCCTGTTTCAGTCTGAGATCCGCCAGGCGCTCATCTTTTTTGCGAACCGGCTACAGTTTCCGATCTTAAAAAAGCACCGCGGACAGTTTGGCGGCAGCGTCTATGACGAGATCGTTCTGGCGTTGACAACGCTGGCATCGGAGAAGATCGGTGCGCTAATCGTCATCGAGCGACGGGTCGGCTTGAGAAATTTTGTCGATGCCGGTGTCCAGGTCGACGCGCACATCAGCTACGATCTGCTGGTTTCGATATTCAATCCGGCGACGCCGCTGCACGACGGCGCGGTGGTGGTTCAGAACGAACGCATCGCCGCCGCATCGGTTTTCCTTCCGCTGACAAAAAATCCGAGCATCTCGCGCGAGCTCGGCACCCGTCATCGTGCGGCGATCGGAATTACCGAAGGCTCGGATGCGATATCTTTGGTCGTGTCCGAAGAAACGGGCCTGATCACTTATGTCGAAGCGGGCGAGATCCGTCGCAATCTCGACACGACCCAGCTTAGAAAGATGCTGCTCGAGGCAATGGAGATCCCGATGGTGCAGACCGAGCGCGAGCAGACAAAAACGATGAAGGAAACCGAGACCGAGATCACGATAAGCTGACTGTGAGTTGTGAACTGTGAACTGTGAGTTGTGAGCGTAGCTTCAAAGTTTTATAGCTCATATTTAGAAAGAACATGTTTTGGCTGAAACGTATTTTGCGAAAAGTCTTACTCGAAGACTGGGTGATGAAGCTTGTCGCGCTCGCCATCACTCTGACCCTGTGGCTCGGCGTGACCGGCCTGAGCACTCCTACTACGCAACGCCTGACCTCGGTGTCCCTCAGCCTGCGTTTCTCAAATAACATTGAGATCACAAATTCCCCGATCCAGGAAGTCGATCTTGTCGTCACGGGTGACAAACGAAAATTGGCGCAGATCAATAAGAATGACCTGATCGTCTCAATGGACATATCGGACGTGATGCCCGGCGATCGCGTGATCAGCCTGACGCCTGCAACCGTCGCGGTCTCGCTCCCGACCGGCGTCAGGCTCGACGAGGTTCAACCAAACCGGATCGCTGTCCGAATCGAGGCCGTTGAAGAAAAAGATATTGCGGTTAAAACAGAAATTTACGGCCAGGTCCCGGACGGCTACGAGGTATATTCGGAAACGATAACTCCGGCCAGGATACGTGTCCGCGGCCCGGCCGGTTTTATTCGTTCGCTAAGCTCGGTCGAGACGGAACGAATCGATCTGACGAATCGCATCGGGGACTTTACCGTCAAGCAGGTCCCGGTAAGTGTCGCCAACCCGAAAGCGACCGTGCTCGAGACCGTCGTCGACGTCGCGTTTCGTATCGGCGAGCAGCGTGTCGAGCGCGTCTATTCCGTCCCGGTCGAGGGCGGACGGCGCGCCAGCGTGGTCCTGTTCGGAGGAAAATCGTTGTTCGAAAATGTCCACACCGAAAGCTTCCGCGTCGAGATGGTTAGGAATGACGCCGGCGACGACGCACCGAAAGTTGTCCTGCCTCCAGGCCTCGATGGCAAAGTTGAGATCAGAAGCGTGAAGCTGCGAGGTTAGCCCGACCGGAGCGTATCGACTGCCTGCGCGCCAGTCACGTCGCGAGGAAAGTTCTAATATCCTGCCGCATCTCTTCCGTTATCTCGTGCTTCGCCTTGTATTGATTCGATGTAAAATTCGGCACCGTCTCGCGTAATTTACTTTCGAACCCGACAAACTTTTCCTGTGTGTAAAATTCGTCATCGTCGCCGTAGAGGTAAAGCGTGCGGGCGTCGAACGGTTTGTAGATCGGATTGGTATCGAGGTCACCGGGAATTCCGCCGCAGACGCCGATAACCGCCCGCGGAACTTGCGGATGTGTGAACGCAAAACGAAAATTCAGGGCGCACGACTGTGAAAATCCGTAGAGATAAATCTGTGAGCGGTCGATCAGACCGTCGTCGGCGAGTTTATCGATCACCCGCAGCAGAAAATCGTGATGGAGCCGGACGTATTCTTCCGGTTTATGATCCGTCAGCCATCCAAAGCCGATACGGTATCCATCAGAGGTTGGACGGAAATGCTGATGCGGGCCCTGAACAGCGGCGATAACAAAATTTTCCGGCGCAATCGAGCGCGCCTCACGCATCATGTAACGCTTATGCGCTCCGTAGCCGTGGACCGAGATCATCAACGGCGCTGACCGTGCTCCGTCGGGTACATAAAGATCGTAATAGAGGCTGATCTCAGCCTTTAGCGAAAGGTCTGTCTGAAGATTGTCTGAGCTCATGGGTCAAATCTAACTGCTATAATACTCGCACTTATGCTTGGATTTTTCGAGCGGCTTGATGCTCTTGCGGAGACGAACCACGGTCCATCATCCGTTCGATGGCTCGAACGAATCGCGTTCGTGTTCCTTATCCTGATGATCGTGTCGGCTCCGCATTCGATCGCTGCTACCCAGATCGCATGGCTGACGGGAATGTTCGCGTGGATGATCAGCGTCGTACTGCGATGGCAGTCCGGCAACCTCCGCGTCGGCGGCGCTCCGCGGGCCCTCAGCATCGCGCTCTGGCTTTTGTTCGCATGGTCCGTCGTCACATCACTGACCTCATACGCTCCTGACATCTCGATCAACAAGCTGCGCGGTGCGGCGGTATTTCTGATCTTCTATTTCGTTTTCTATAACGTGCGTAATCGAAGAGCGGCATATTTTCTCGCGTACGCGTTGATCGTGTCGTGCGTGGTCAATGTCCTTTGGACGCCTGTGCAGAGATTGATCGGCCGCGGAGTCGAGATACATGGACTGGCACCTGATGGGCCACTGGCGAAAGCACGACTATTGGACGGCGACACATTGCTCGAGGCTAACGGTAAAAAGCTGCGCACTCCGCAGGATGTGCTAGCCGCGGTCAAGGGAAATGAAGTTACCAAGGTCAAGTTCTATCGACCGGACTTTGATTTCGTCGTCGACGTAAAGCGCGCCGATCTTCTCGAAGGCGGCGATGTGATATCGCAACTTGGAATCTCGACGTGGAAGAAAAGCCGAAACTGGCGCTCGAGCGGATTCTACGGGCACTACACAACCTACGCCGAAGTTTTGCAGTTGATCGCATCGCTCGTGATGGGCCTGTTGGTCGCGAGCATCGCGAGAAGATCTTTCCGGCGAAAACACCATCCGGACGCCGCGACGCGGAGACACGGGGACGCGGAGTCTAGTGACCACGGCATCCCCGCGCCGGAGCGCCTCCCCTTCTCCCTTTCTCCCCTTCTCCCCTTCTCCCCTTCTCTCCTTCTCTTCATCAGTCTCGCCGCCATGTCGCTCGCGCTTCTGCTCACCGTCACTCGCGCTTCGCAGCTCGCATTCCTGATCTCGGCCGCCGTCATCGTGATGGCGGGCCTGGGACGAAAGTGGCTGCTCGCGGCGGCGGCGATCGGATTGCCGATCGCAATTGTCAGCCTGATGTTTCTACAGCAGAGTCGCCAAGTCGGATTTTTCGACACCAAAGACGAGTCGATCAGGTGGCGTCAGACCGTATGGCGCGAAGGCTTTGATCTATGGACTTCGAGCCCGCGAAACCTCGTTTTCGGTGTCGGGATGGATTCGATAAAACGTTACGCGGGCGAATGGCACATGTTCGATGACGGACGTCTGAACATGGGACACTTTCATTCGACACCGCTAAATTTAGTAGTCGAACGAGGGTTGCCGGCGCTTTTGCTATGGCTAACGGTTCTCGGTGTTTATGCGAGAACGTTATGGCGCGGATTGCGGCGGGCCGAAGACTGGCGATCGCGCGGAATTCTACTCGGCTGTCTCGGCGGCGCGATCGGATTTTTCACGAGTGGGCTCGTGCACTACAATCTCGGCGACCAGGAAGTCGCAATGATGTTCTTTTTGCTGATGGGAATCGGGGTGAAGTCTATCGAGTCCGGCGAGTCTATTGAGTCTATTGAGTCCTTGACCCGACAGACTGACGCGACTCGTTAGACTCGTTAGACTCACTAGACTCGTTAGACACACTAGACTCGTTAGACTCGTTAGACTCACTAGACTC
The DNA here is from genome assembly GCA_040006435.1 of Acidobacteriota bacterium. Classification (GTDB taxonomy): domain Bacteria; phylum Acidobacteriota; class Blastocatellia; order Pyrinomonadales; family Pyrinomonadaceae; genus OLB17. The sequence continues at coordinate 19,658 of JBDTWZ010000029.1, read as the reverse complement.
GTTAGACTCACTAGACTCGTTAGACTCACTAGACTCACTAGACTCGTTAGACTCACTAGACTCGTTAGACTCGTTAGACTACTTCTTCACCCGGTACAAAACATAAACGCAGCCGTTCTTGAACTGCCGGCACTCGACCAGTTCGAGATCTATCTGGTGGCTCATTGCATGAAAGAGCGGAATTCCCTGGCCGAGCAAGACGGGGTGAATATTGAATCCGATCTCATCGATTACGCCGGCTTCGAACAGATCACGGGCGAGCTCGCCGCCGCCCATAACGCAAATCTCTTTTCCGTCCTTCTGTTTCAGGTCGCGGACAAATGCGCCTGGATCATCATTGACGACGACCACTCCGTTTTGCTCGCCGACCGGCAGCGTGCGCGAGAACACGAATGTTTTCATATCGGCATACGGATTTTTTACTTTTTCACCTTTCGGTGTCATTAGCATCGCCACATCGAATGTCTTGCGGCCCATGACAAGCGTGTCGATGTTCGCCCAAAAATCTTTTATTATCTCCCCGGCTTCGGCTCCCCACAGAAGCCAATCGACAGCTCCGTCCGGGCGCGCGATAAAATTGTCGAGAGAGTTAGCTCCGCCAAACGTTACTTTGCGCATAACTGGCGCCTCCGTTTCTAATGAGCGTCTAAACCGACAGCTTCGAGCAGGTTAGGCACGAACGTCGGTTCGCTGTGATCGAATACAGCGTCGAGTTCTTTTTCGACGCTGCCGTGGCCGGGCGGGATCTTCTTGACGATTGGTTCAAAGTTGCGGAAGTCGTAAAGCTCTGTGTCGAGCAGATGCGAGCCGGTGACGTTTGTCAGCGCCGTCACGATTGACGAACGCAGGCTGGGAATCTCGGTTGCGAGATCGCTTACGAGGCGCTTGATGCGTGCGCGTTTCAAGTTTGGCTGCGACCCGCAGAGATTACACGGAATGATCGGGAACTGGCGCTCCTCGGCATACTTAGTGATCTCACTCTCCTGACAGTATGCGAGGGGTCGTATGATCGTATTGGTTCCGGCGTCCGAGCGCAAGATCGGGGGCATGGCCTTTAATTGGCCGACGTAAAACAGGTTGAGAAAAAATGTGTTAATGATGTCGTCGGCATGATGGCCTAAAGCGATCTTTGTACAGCCTTCCTGGAGCGCCGTCGTGTACAGGATCCCGCGTCGTAGGCGCGAGCACAGCGAGCAGAACGTCTTACCTGCGGGAACGTGCTCTTTTACGATCGTGTACGTGTCTTCTTCAACGATACGGTACGGCACGCCGAGCTCCGTAAGATAGTTTGGCAATACCTCTTCGGGAAATCCCGGTTGCTTCTGATCAAGGTTGACGGCAAGGATCTCGAACTTTACCGGAGCCCGACGCTGCACATCGAGAAGCAGATCGAGCATCGTAAAGCTGTCCTTTCCGCCCGAAAGACAGACCATCACCTTGTCGCCTTCAGCGATCATGCCAAAGTCGCCGATGGCCTTGCCCATTTTCTTGAGTAGTTTAGTTTTGGTCCTGGTTTCTACAAACAACTTATTGCCGGGCCTCCGAAACCTCAGATTTTCGCATTAAAAAGGCTAATTCTCAAACTATGTTTTTGCTTGACCCGCAGAAAGCCGTCGACAATAATGTGTTATCGCTACGTTTCCAGCATCGATCACTGCTTTCCCATAGGAGATTTATGTCGACAACATTCCCTCGCACCGCCCTGTTTGCCACAGTTTTATTCCTGAGCCTGGCCATATTTCAGCAGAATGCTAAACCTTCCTCCGACTCTGCCGTAGTCCCGGACGACGAAGTCTACAAGAGTCTCCGAAGTCTGTCGTCCTCGCCCGACTCGTTCTCCGGTAGCTATGCTACGGTCAACAATCTCGTGCTGAAGAGGGATGCCGGCTACTTCACCCTGAAAACTGGGACCGTCTATTTCTTGAAACCGATCGAGAACAGGGTGACCGGTGCCGTGTTTATAGGAAGCGGCGAATTCTCGCTGAATCCTCCGATTGCTGTCGAACGAAAACACCTCGAGATCTTTGTCGGAACAAGTATTGTAAGGGAGTCTTTCGATACGTTGACGATGTTCTTTACGGACGACACTTTCGAGGCCATCAAGAGCTCGCCTGATGCCCGGATGGGAACGGGCGGACCACAAGCGGAAAAGGCTCGCACGACGTTTAGGGGCAAAGAGTCCGTCTTTCGCAACACACTTTTCTACAATATTACCTCGCGGATCTTGTCAGACATCTATGCGCCGCATCGTAAAGGCTTCTTCTCCGTTTTCATCGACGGCGGGCGAGTCGGAAAGTTGGTCTTTGCGATCGACCCTCTTGGCCATGCCGAAGTTTATCCGGAGCAGGTTGAGTTACTAAGCTACGGCGACTCGTCTGGCGGTATCTGGACAGCCTTTCATATGGAGGATGAGTATAGGAACGGCACGGCGACGAGTTGGCAAGATCGGCGAATCTACGACATCAAGAATCACTCACTGGATGTTTCGATATCAGGTACCAGAATAATCGCGAGGGACGAAGTTACGCTCGAAATGCGAGAAGCAAATGCGCGCTTCATACCTTTCGACCTTTTCCGCACGCTCCGAGTTAAATCGGTCAAGGACGAAATGGGAAACCCGCTGGTCTTCATCCAGGAGAAGAAAGAGGAGGACGCCGACCTCGGCGTCGTTCTTCCTACCGCACAACCGGTCGGTAAACCGTTTAAGCTGGTAGTCGAATACGACGGTGTCGAGGCTTTGCGCGAAGCGGGTAGCGGCAACTTTATTCTCATTCCACGTTCGAGCTGGTATCCGAATAACCCGGCCTCAAGTTTCGGCGATCGTGCGACGTTCGACATAACTTTCCGGACGCCGAAAAAGCTCACAATGATCGGCGTCGGGTCGAGAGTGGGCGAGGAAACGTTGGAGGGGGATCTTAAGATCTCGAAATGGTCGAGTGAAGGAGTGGAGTTGGCCGTTGCGGGCTTTAACTACGGCGACTTCAAGGCTAAGGAGCTAAAAGATCCCGAAACCGGGTATACGCTGGAAGTCTATACGAACCGTGTACTGCCCGACGAAATCCGGGACATTCAGCTCCAGATCGACGACATCCGGCGCCGCGGGGGAATCACGGCCACGACACTTGGGTCGCTGGCAACGGGCAGCATGGCTGAGACGGTGTTGGTTGAGGCGCAGAATGCGACTCGGATCTACAACGGTTTTTTCGGTCCCATGCCGTATAACCGGATCGCCATGACGCAGCAGCCTGCCGGCTTTTTTGGTCAAGCATGGCCCACCCTCGTGTTTATGCCGTATATTGCTTTTTTCGGCGACACCCATCGCGTACAGCTCTTTGGTATTCGGGGCGGCACGGACGGATTCTGGCGCGAAGTTGCGGCCCACGAGGTCGCCCATCAATGGTGGGGACACCTTGTCGGATGGACCAGCTATCGCGATCAATGGATGAGCGAAGGCTTTTCCGAATTTTCGACGTCCCTGTTTATTCAGTACGTTAAGCGGGATCCAGCAAAATTCAATGCGTTTTGGGAAGAGCAGCGGAAGCGTATCGTCGAGGCGACACCCGCCACCAAGGGCCGTAAGCCTTTTACTGTTGGTCCGGTGACGCAAGGTTATCGTCTGAACAGTGCAAAGACCGGAGCAATTGCCCAGTCGCTTATCTATCCGAAGGGCGCTTACATCCTCCAAATGATCCGTATGCTGATGTACGACCATCGCGGCGGAACTGGTGACGTGCGGTTTCAGAAAATGATGCGCGAGTTTGTCACGGTGCACCACAACAAGGACGTCTCGACAAATGACTTCCAGCTCGCCGTCGAGAAACACATGTTGCCGTCCATGGATCTTGACGGTAACGGCAAGCTCGACTGGTTTTTCAATCAATGGGTTTACGGAACGGACATCCCGTCCTACAAGCTTACTTACACCGTTTCGTCCGCTGGCGGTAAGACGGTGATCAACGGCCAGTTAACGCAGTCCGGTGTGTCAGAAAGCTTCCGGTACCCGGTACCGCTATATCTGGATTATGGTAAGGGGCCGGTCTATTTCGGTTCTGCGAGAATCACCGGGAACAAGACGTTGGAGCTTAAGGACCTTGCGCTGTCCCAGGAGCCGAAAAAGCTACTCATCGGCGGGCTGCAGGATATACTTGCGGAGAAAATCGAGATCACCAAGCGATGATCCTCGGTGTCAGGAGCCGCACGGGTGAATAAAAAGCTGGACAGTGCTTGCCGCGTAATCTATGATGTCTTTTGCAGGCATTCTTCCGATTTTTACCACTTCAAAAAGTGATATCGCGATCGACCTTCAGGCCCTCCCCTGTATAGAGATGCCGTCTCAACAATCAAAAAAGCAAAGGAGTTATTGTCATGATTAGAATGGGAAGAGGTTCCAAAACGGAAACTGGCGAAACAAACGACTATCAAAATACCTCGTCGAATTCGACGCCGACCTATCAATACGGGAGCGACAGCCAGCAGGCAACGCCGCGTGTCGTGACGGACAGCGAATCGATCGCTCGTGATATTAAAGAAGGGCGCTTGAGCGGATTTGTCGGGCACGGCACTGTTCTGACAGGCGAAACCAGTTTTCAGATGATGCTCCGCGTGGACGGGCATCTGACCGGTACTGTGACCTCCGATGGCGGAACCCTGATCGTTGGCACAAACGGTCAGGTCGATGCGAATGTGGCGGTCGGGGTCGCGACGATAAACGGCATCGTTAATGGTGACGTGATCGCGACCGAAAAGATCCAGCTCGGCAGAACGGCCCGGGTGATGGGGAATGTCGCGACGCCGCGGCTTGTTATCGAGGAAGGAGCCATTTTTGAGGGCGGATGTTCGATGATCCAGGCTCGTGAAGCGCAGGAAACGCACACGACGGTTACGCAGGATCAATACCGATCGTCCGAGCTTTCGCAATATCAATCGGCGTCCGTCAGCGATGATGACGACGAGGACGACGAATTCCTCTCCACCGCGGAAACAGAAGAGGAAGAAGAAGCTGAGGCGGTCGCGGTCTAAGCGCTTCGTTACAATACCCGACGTTTACGGAAGGCGGCTTTGGCCGCCTTTTTTGCGCGTGGACGGAACGTTATGCTAGCTTGCTCGCGTCAACCTAAAAATCGAAGAAAGGACGGTCAACAATTATGTGGAGTGATTTCAAGGCATTCATCGCACGCGGAAATGTGCTCGATTTAGCCATCGCCGTGGTCATGGGCGCCGCATTCGGCACGATCGTAAAGACATTTACCGACGGGATCATCATGCCGTTCGTCGGTATGGCGACCGGGGGCATCGACTTCAAATCGAAATTCTACGACCTCAGCGGAACGGTTCCCGCAAACGCCACTCCGGAACAGATCGATGCCGCGATAAAAGGCGGAAAGCCGCTGGTTATGTACGGACAGTTCATCAACGACATCGTCACGTTTCTAATTGTCGCCTTTGTGATGTTTCTGTTGGCGCGATATGCCCTCAAACTCTTTAAAGGCCTTGAGGCAGCGGCGGTGCCCGCACCGGATGTCGTGTTGTTGGCGGAGATCCGAGATCTTTTGAAGGCGAAGTAGCAAGAATTGCGAATTGCGGATTGCGGATTTCAAATTGTGAAATGTGGGTCTCCAAATGGGAATTACGATCTCGCGAGGGGCATATCGAACCGCAGCCCTGCGCAATCCGCATTACCCTCGCTGCACTCGCCCCGGGGTTATGACGAAATCGAGCTGCACATCTCCATCGTGCGCGTCGTCGATCTTATCGACCGGCTCGAAATAGCTCAAACCTATCTTCACACAATCCAGCCGACAGGTTTTTAAGAACCTGTCGTAAAAACCTTTGCCGTAGCCGACGCGATGGCCATCCAGATCAAAGCACAATCCCGGAACCAGAACCATGTCGATCATCTCCGGCGCGACAAACTCGTCATGCGTCGGCTCATCGATCTCCCATACGTTCTTCACTAGCCCGGTTTCAGCTGTAAATTTCAGACTCGTGATCTCACTTGTTTCAAAATCAACGCGCGGGACGACGATCTGAATGTTCGGATACTTGCTCCAAACCTTTTCGACGATCCGGCGCGAATCGACTTCGTTAAATTTTTCGATCGGGAGAAAGGAATGAAGGTATTTGACCCCGACGAGATCGAAGGACTCGAAGAATGCATCAGAGATCGCTTCGCTTTTCGCCGAGCGATCCGGTCGCGAGATCGCTTTCTGTTTTGTGAGATAGGTCTGGCGGAGCTCCGACTTTCTCATTCGATCCTGAAACGACGCTATCCGCGTTTTTTGTGAGGGCGGGCTTTTATCGCCGTACTGTTGGTCCGCGGCGTAACGACGGACGATTTGAACTCCGATCCGCTCTGAAGATCGCGGTCCGTCTTTTCTGAAAGCAGCTTCGAATTATCTAACAATTTCTTTGCCGCCTTCGCCGTTTTGCTCGGTCGTTTCTTTTCTTTTGCCATAACTTACCCCTTTTACGATCTAACGATCCATCCGCCGCCGACGACCTCGTCGCCGTTGTAGAAAATAGTAGCCTGTCCGGGCGTGATCGCACGCTGCGGCTCGTCGAAGACGATTCGTACTCGTGCGTCCGCCATGGCGTGTATCGTCGCCGATGCCGGCTCGTGGCGATATCGAACTTTCACGTCAGCTTTTACCGGATCCGACGGCTTATCGAACGCCACCCAGTTAACACCCTTCGCGATGAACTCGGTCGACGCCAGCTCGTCCGCCTCGCCGACGATGATCCGATTCTTCGCGCGTTCGATCTGCACGACGTAGAGAGGTTTTTCATTAGCGATGCCTAAACCTCGCCGCTGACCGATCGTATACCGGTGGATTCCCGAATGTGCGCCGATCGTCTCACCTGCGGTATTTATGATCTCGCCGCCCGCCGGCATTTCATCTCTGCGATCTTCGTGATCCAGATAACGGTCGATAAATTCGGCGTACTTGCCATCGGGAACGAAACAGATCTCTTGCGACTCCTGCTTCTCGGCGGTGTAAAGATTCGCGTCGCGGGCGATATCGCGAACTTCACTCTTCAGCATTTCACCGAGCGGAAAATAAGCACGCGAAAGTTGGTCCTGTGTCAGCTCCCACAGAAAGTAGCTCTGATCCTTCCAATGGTTCTTTCCGCGGAAAAGCCGGTAACGGTCCGCGGCCGTGTCATATTCGACGCGAGCGAAATGACCGGTCGCCACTTTGTCGCAGCCAAGAGAGACTGCCATCCGGTCGAGCGATGCGAACTTAAGACGCGAATTGCACGCGACACATGGGATCGGAGTTTCTCCCGAAAGATAACTCTGGACGAACGGCTCAACGACATCGCGCTCAAAATCTTTTTCTAGATTGAGCACGTAGAAAGGAAATCCGAGCGATTCGGCGACCCGGCGAGCATCGTAGACATCGTCAAGCGAGCAGCAGCGACTCGGCAAGGGATCGCCATTTTCATCGACGCTGATCCCGCGGCGCTGGTTCCAGAGCTGCATCGTAAAGCCGATGAGCTCATGCCCCTGCTCCTTCAAAAGCGCAGCCGCCGCCGAACTGTCGACACCGCCGCTCATTGCTACCGCGATCTTCATAAGAACCCGAACGCCTATTCTGACAGGCGAATCGGATTAGTTGCAACAGTAGCTGGTTTTGTTGTCTGCTGAGGAACCGTGAACGTCAAAGAGAGGTCGGAATGTGAGCGGAAAATTATTTTGCGTATATCAACAGGCGGTCGTTGGGCCAACTTTTGACGGCCGCGGATGCCGCCCCGGCCAGTGCCGCACCAGCCATTATTACTGTATCCACTATAGCGGCACCCGTAGAGGTAGACCCGCGTCCCGGTTTGGCCGCACTGGCGCCTTTTGCAGCACCTTTTAAAATCCGCTTCGCTCCCGGCGTGTCCCGCCGGGCCAGAAGGATGCGTACAATTTGATCGCGACCGACTACAACATTCCGGTTCCCATCCAGCAAGGTCAAGTCCGTCTCCGACGTTTTTAAGAGCACGCCGAACGCGCTTTCATTCCCTACCAGATCGATATCCAGCGAGTCACCGTGCGTAAGCCGGCGGACGCTGCTCCAGTCGGAGAAAGGTTTTTGATTCGGATCCGGAAAGTATGAAAGCGAGACCCTTTTGCCTTCGATCTCAAGCACGCCGCTGTACCTGACGGATTCGGTGCCGCTGCCCGAACTTTTCTTCTTTGGCTTGATAACGAATTCCTTATCATCGCTTCGTATGAGTTTTCCTTTGAAAACCCGGAGGTCGGTACGGACGCCCATGACCGAATCACCAGGTCCCATCATGGTCGTTACAGCCTCACGTATTTCCGCCTCACGACGTTTGGAATCGTCACTGGTCTGGGCCGCAATGCCGTAAGCCTGTGTCAAGACTATCAAGAGGACAATGGACAGGCGTTTCACAAAGTCACCTCGCGGAATTTACTTCGAATAGATCAAAACTGGACGACCCTCGCTTTTCGCAAGACCTACAAGAGCTCCGAGGCCGGCAAAGATACCGTCGAGTAAATGGTCCCTGCCTGTGGTCATCCCCTCTGCCCCTTTTGAAGCACCGGCTTTCACACCGCCGTAGCCACCCACCAAACCATAGAATGCTAGGATCTCTTCGCGCGGAACCTCGACGCGTTCGCGGCCCTTCTCATCAATCATGATCAAGCGATCCTCGGTGATCGAATTCGAGAAACCTTTGACGGACTTTCCATCCTTTCGCACGATCAGGATCTTACTATTCGGATAAACTCCGCCGACATCTTCCCAAGAACCGTAGTTTCGGGCGGAGCTCGCCGGAACAAAGCTTAGAGAAGTCCCGCCGCCGGACATCTCGAGCACGCTATCGTAAGGAACCGTCGTCACGACGCGACGACGGATCTTTAGATCAAACGAACCATCGCGGAACCGTATGATCTTTCCCTTCGCTACGATTATTCTCCGCGCCAGCAGCGTGACCTTGGTCGGCTTCTGGCCGTAGCCCTCTACGACGTTTCTTACTTTCTCGGCTTGTCGCGATCGTTCGTCTACCTGACACATCACCTCAAGAGGCGACAGGGCCAGCGCGATCATGATCAGTAACTTTCTCATCGAGTAAATGGTGGGAGACATTCTGTCGTTTTTATGGCTCAAGTACAAACGTCGCTCTGACCGCCGCGTGATCGGACGGGCGGAAACCTGACGGTGTCAGATCCGCCGCAAGATCTTCACCCAGCACATCGACACTCGAATGCTCGATCGCGCCACGGGTTAAGATCAGATCCAGCCTTTGCGTCGGTATCGTAATGACATTCGGAATTTCGTCGGAAAGGGCCCAGGTATAACCGGGATCCGACGGCGGCATTAAATTCCAAACATCCGCAAATCCGGCATCGGTCAGCATCCCGTAGGCCGTGCCGCCCGCCTCTGCATCGGAGTTAAAATCGCCGGCAAGAATGACCGGGACATCGGCACTCGACGCGCGCTGTATAAGCTCCGCGACCTGTGCAAGCTGCACCGGTTCGAAGAACGATTCGACGTGTGCGTTTATAAAACGATACGTCTTGCCGCGGTGTTTGACGTCGGCCGATGTCCAACCGCGGAATACGGTGACGGTCGTGCCAAGCACCGAGACCGGCAGGTTAACCGCGAAGTGTCGGGCGTCGGCTGATTCGATGCTCAACTCTGAATTACGCATGTCGGTGCGCGCGAGGATCACCACGCGATCGGTGTATCGAATATCGAGAGCCGACGTCGGGCTGAAAACTCCCGTAAGCTCGGCATCAAGATTCGTCAGGATCGCGACCGGAGCATAGTGCTTGCCGCGGGCCTCCAAACGATCGAGAAGCATCTGGAGGAAGTCGAACGCGACGATCGTCGCAGGCGCCGGGTCTTGAGGAAAGCCGTAGCGCCAAAGCGCGACTTCCTGAAGACCGACGAGGTCCGGGGAGCCGGTCGCGATCTGATCGGCGATCTCGTCAATCCGCTCCGGAACATTTCCTGCATGCACATCTGTGAATGCCTCGGCCACCTCGCTTACCAACTCGCCGGGTGTTTGCGACCCGAAGATCCCGCTGAATTCGGTTCCGGGGTACATATTGTAGGTCATCACAGTGATGCTTCGGTCGCGGTTGTCGGCAAACGTGGGCGCGGACGTGAGACATAAGATGCTAATTATCACTGCAAATGCAGTCGCTTTTTGTGTTGCTAACATTGCTTTCTCCTTAAACGTTTCGTGATCAAGTAAAAACAAAACGGACGACTAACCCGATGTTGTCGGGGCTATGTGGGCGGCTCGAGGGGGGCAGCGATCGAGATAGATGGATCAAGTTCCCATATCGCTACGATCTTCAGGTAATACAGATCCGATCCGACTCGGCCGTTCGACATGGACTCTGATTTCAGCATCATTCCGTCCGGTCCGAACCAATACTTCATGACCGCCTCGGTCTCCATGGGAAGACCGCTTTTCCTTTCGATACCCTTTATTCGCTCCGTCGTTTGGTAGACGCTGCTCGCGTAGTTTTTGATAAGTTTCGGTACCCACAAAGGCGTACGTGTTTACGATCTGCGTACGATCAAACTGGGATCGCACAAAGTGTGATCTCACCGCCTGAACCTCAAGCGGGTCGGGTGCGTACGCCAGATGTGTATGCGATTCTTCCCGCTTCGGATCTCTCCTCACCGACCAATTCCCACGTCCGAGGTCACGAATATAGTTCGCATCGCCGTAACCAATGACCTCGCGAGTCAGTCGTTGTTCTCTCCCTTCGACATACTCGTTGTACAGGGCTCGAGACGCTCCCTTGCCATCGAACTCGACCACACGACTCAGCTTGGAGTTGTTATTTGGTGCACCCCTCTCAACGATCACGCTTTTGCGAAACGCTTTCCCCTTCCAAACGGTCCATATCTGGTACGAGGTATTGAACACGTTGTCGAATATCGCCTTATCCAAAACTCGTTCCTGGCCGAATGACGAACAGGCAAAGCCGGCTAGAAAAAAGATGCTGAATATAGTTTTCATGTCTATCCTGGGAAAGTTTGGTAATCCTCTGTTCGGTCACGCCCGATCGAACGCGGTTCGTTCGACCATCGGCCTGACGACCGCCTTGATCGCATCTGCATAGGCGATTGAACCTGCGATGTTCGGGTGACCGATCGCAGCAAGCTCGCACATCCGCGGGGCGAGTTTCCCGTAGTGGTGATACTTGATTTCGTTCAGTGCTTTTGCGCACTCGGTCTTCCGCGTCGCGTACATTTCGTCGCCTGGTAGATTGTCCTTGTCCGTTTTCCACAACATCGTATTTTTCGTGGCGTAACATGTCTCAGCGGTTATCGGCGTAGGAACAAAAAAGATCCGATCATTCTCGAACGCCTGGTTCACCGACGCTATCGCTTTCCGATAGGCACGATTCGATTCCGCGACCCAAAGCTCAGATCTATTCGCCATTTTTTTTCGAAGCACTTTCATGAACTGCTTGCTGAACGGATTGGCGATCCCAAACTGAAACGGCTGCGGAAACTTCACTGCCTTGAACAGATATCTGGAAATCTGATCGACGTCGCTCTGTGTCGAGATGATCGGGAAGTATCCGACCACCGCGATCGTTGCGTTGGGAAAACTCAACGTCGCCTTTTTGAGCAGCCCGGTCATTCCGGCGTCGCAGTGTTGTCCGACGAGCTCAAGAAACTCGCGCCTCTTCACAAACGGATTGACGACGTTCGCCACGAGCACATCCGTGATCCCACCTGACAGCAGGATCAAATCGACCGAAGACGGATCATCGTATTCGCGGCGCGCAGTTTCGATCTGCGTGCCGATACAGGGGAACGAAATGTTGATCTCTGGATGATGAGAACGGTTTGGATCGTCGCCGACTCTTTGCATCTGGGCCTCTTCGTCGGCATGCAGGCTGATGCGGGCGCCCGAGTGAGCCTTCGATTTATAGTTAACCGTTCTGCAGTTGGCAAACACTTCCTTTTCGATCCACTCTTTCACCAGCCAGCTGAATTTATTCTCGGGCCGCAGGCCCTGGGCCGACATCAGTGAGTCACCGATGGTAAGCATTTCAAAAGAGCGCGTGTTGGAAAATGCGTGGGCGGGCACGATCCGTGTCGCCGCGGCCGCGGCCGCGGCCGTCGCCAACCCGCACAGAAACTGTCTTCTGGAGATTGCGTTCATTGCGCACCTCGCTTGCGGATGAGCTCCGCCGGCTGTGAGAATGCGCCGCGTGTATTCAAATGAGCGCGCAGAAACTTTTGTGTTTCCTTCGGCGATGACGCGAAGACGATCTCGCCTCCGATGTTTGCAAAACGAATCGCATCCGGATTCTCCGCCAGATGATCCTTGAGCCATTTCGGCTCGAGATACGAGATCTGAACGGTCGATGCTTTGCTGACGACGTGCACGAATGTGTGCGCCGCAAGAAAGTGTCCCTTGTAAAAATCGCTCTGCGTAAACCCGGGCTTCACCGGTACGATATCGAGAAACAGTTTGTCCTCGACCTTGACGAGCCGCGCACTGAACTCGCCCTTGCGGCCGTCAGAATCGGTGTGGATGAGCGTGTACTCAAGCTTTCCGCGGCTCGAAAGCGCCCATGTCTCGCTCGTGTCGTCCTCGATCCATGTGCCGATAAGCGTCGAGTCGAACGTAAGGTCTTCTTCCGTATAAAGCGGATTCAGCGACGGCACGCAGGCCGAGGCTAATACAATTGAACTCAATATCAATATTGCTGCTGCTGATCTCATAACAATCAAATCTCCTTGGATCCAAATCGCGTTGCACTTCAGGTTTCTGTTGTCTGTAACCAGAGTGCGCCGGCGAAAAAAACGGGTCCGCGTTTCTCGCGTGTGCTACGCTACCGGAGTTCGATTTCTCGAGTCTTGAATCTGTGGTGAAATACTCGTTAATAAACTGTGAATCGGTCTGAAGAGCACACAAACAGTGCGGTCTACGAGTTTGGTAATTTCCGATTGGACGTCGGGAAGGGACTTATTTCGCGATTAGACGTCCCGATTCAGCTCCAGGGAAAGTCGTTCCAGTTGCTTCAAATTCTCGTTGAATCGGATGGCCGTCTGATTTCCCGCGACGAATTAATGGAGCTTCTGTGGCCGGGGACGTTTGTCGAGGAAAATAATCTTTCCCAGCATATTCGTGCCCTCCGAGCTGCACTCAGCGAAGGCGGAAAGGCTTTTATCGAAACAGTCCCGCGGAGGGGCTTGCGATTCTTGCCCGAAGTTCGCGTTTTCAGTTCAAGTGCAACGAATCTACCCACGAAGCGCGACGGCTTGCAAAGTCTCGCTGTTGTTCCGGAACTGGACCACTCGTTCGAAGCAAGCGAACTGACCGAAGCTCTCGCCGGAGCGGGCAGCGCCCTAATATTCCGGCCGCTCGAACATCGAAGGTCGTACAAATTTGCACTTCTCGGGCTTCTGGCCGCTTTATTGTTCGTCGCGACATACGTAGCGTTCTTTCGGCAAAATAATTCAAACGATGCGGAGCGAATCAACGTCTATGCGAACAAGATAAAGCTCGCGTCGCAGGCTCTAAACGCCTCAAATTTCGAACTTCTTAACCGGTTGCTGAACGAATTGAAACCCGAACCCGGCGAACTGGATCAACGTGGGTTTGAGTGGGGATATCTTGCAGGCATGTTTGCCGAAGCAAAGGATTCTCAGCCGATGATGCTTGCTCACGGAAGCGGGGTCGATGCTGTGGCATTCTCACCGGACGGCAACATTCTTGCGACCGCTGCCTTCGATAACATTGTTCGAACCTGGAATCTCAACACCGGAGACGAGCTAGCTTCATTTCGAGGTCACACCGCGCTGATAACGTATGTGGGCTTTTCGCCGGATGGAAAAAAACTCATAAGCACCGGTTTCGACCAGAAAGCAAAAGTGTGGGACCTGTTGACGGGACAGGAGCTGTTTACACAAACCGATAATGCCGCTTCGGCTCGATTTTCGATCGACGGAAGCGCGATTGTTATCGCGGATGGAAGTGCGTTGGTCTTTCGGAATCCCACGACCGGAGCGGAATTAGAACGAAGGAAGATTCCAGTCGAAGTGGGCGCATTCGCCTTCTCACCGGACGAAAAGTTGTTGGCAATCCGTGGGCCGGATCAGAGTATTCACATATTTGGTGCCGGTGCTTATTCATCGGTATCCACCATCACCGGACATTCCGACTGGGTTATGGATTTTCAGTTTTCGCCGGATTCGACTCTGCTGGTAACTGCGAGCAAAGACGGCACCGCAAAGCTTTGGGACGTGCGATCGGGAAAACAGGTTCACTCGTTCAAGGGTCACAGCGACGAGCTATTTGAAGTCGAATTTTCGCCTGACGGTAAAACCGTAGCTACCGGCAGCAATGATGACACTGTAAAACTCTGGGATGTGCGCGCCGGTTTTGAAATTACGACAGTCCGGGGCCACCCGGGCAACGTTATTGCTTTGGCATTCTCACCCGACGGTCGAAGATTGGCGTCGAGCGGGGGTGATGGCTTTGTTCGCGTTTGGAACGTACCGGCGATCCAGCGTCGTGGTGTTCTACGAGGGCATTCCGAAAGCGTGACACATTTAATGTTTTCGGCGTCGGGTAGAATGCTGGTCTCATCAAGTAGGGATAAAACAGTTAGGGTCTGGGATGTTGACTCCGAAACGGAACGGCTGACCTTGGGAAGTCATAAAGACGCTCTACACTCGGGTATATTCGCCGCGGACGGTGGCCGAATAGTAACTATAAGCGAGGACAAAAAGATTCAGTTTTGGGATCCCACGACCGGGCGGGAACTTTTGTCGATCGAGAGTCCTGTGCCGGCAACGAACCTTGCTATCTCTCCGGACGGAATCTTGTTGGCGACCGGACACACGTTCCACGACGGTATGCTGCGATTCTGGGATCTATCAAGCGGAAAAATGATATGCGAAACGCCGGTGCATAAGGGCGGTCTCTGGAGCGTTGGATTTATCGATAATACCCGTGTAGTAACGGCCTCTATCGACGAACCCACGATCTCGATCTGGAACCCGTTGACCTGCACTGAAACAACGTCGTTCGCCGGCAGCAAAGGCGTCGGGAATTATCTTTGGTTTGGCCCGGACAAAAGCTGGCGGGCAATGCAGATCTTGAACAACGGCCGTAGCCTCAGATGGTTCGAACCTGAGACCGGCCGCGAGCTTGCGACCTTTAGCGGCAGCCAGGCAATCCTGACGGATGCCAAATTTTCTCCGGATGAAAAACGGGTGGTTACAGCGGACGAAGCTGGAATGTTGAGGATCTGGGATTCTGCGACCGGGCTCGAGCTTCTCTCGATCCCCGCCATGGTAGGAGAAGATAACCTCGCATTCTCACCGGATGGTAAGACAATTGCCGTAGGCGAAAGCGACGGAACGATCAGGTTGTTCCGCTCTGTATTAACCGATTAGCGATCACAAGATTTGTCTTTCGATTGAGTGGAAAGGCCGTTGGTCAATTACGATGTTCGATGCCGGCTCGCTGAAGAATTGAAATAAAGCGTTCATCCGCCTGGATCCCATCACACTGCGGATCGATCATAAAGTACGGCATGCGGACCGAGCGCTCCGCAAATCCTTTTTCGAGCGATTCAAACATCGCATCGATCTCGCCGAGGCCGAGGTGGACCTTTGCGCGATTGACGGGGGAGATATAGTTCTCGGCCTCTGCTTCGTCGAAGAACTTGAGAGCGTTCCGCGCGTCCGACTCGTTTCCGGCCACGGCATTAACGCGTGCTAACTCGGCGACAACAAATGGTCGATTTGAGCTTATCGTCGCCGCGTTCTGCAGCGAAGCGAGGCTTTCGGCGTACTTTTCCTTTGCAGCAAGCGCGAGACCCAGAACCCAGTGTGCAGTGAAGTGATTCGGTTCGATGTCGATCGTCATCCGCGCCTGTTCTTCTGCCTTGTCGTATTTGCGCGAGAGATAATAGAACCATGCAAGATTGGCGTTGATGACCGGCAGCAGGGGATCGATCTCGAGGCAGTGCTCCGCATTTTCGATCGCCTCGTCGGGTTTATTCTGGATCAACAGGTTCATCGCCAAATACTGGTAAGCGGGCATGTAGTAGGGGTTGATCTCGATGGCTCGCCGATACGCTTTTCGCGCCTCGGTCCATTTCCAGTCGAAGGCGCCCTGTGTCACGCCATACGACGAATGTGTTTCACCGATCGTGTTGTCGAGTTCGATCGCCTTGGCCGCGAATGCTTTTGCTTTGTCTCGCGCGACGCCTGGCGGGAGGCCTTCGTAGAATGCGAGCACTGTGTAATAGTCCGCAAGTCCCGCATGAGCGATAGCATAACCATCATCCAGCTCGATAGCTTTTTGAAAATAGCCGATCGCGCTTTTGAATCCGTCTGCCGTGCGACGATTCCAGAGCCGGCCTTTCAAATACAACTGATACGCCTCGGCATTGTCGGTGTACCTTTTTCGCAAAATCGCCTTTTCATTGTTTAGGAGCTTCACTTTGAGTACATCGACGATCGCGAGTGTGATCTCATCCTGAATGGCAAAGATGTCCGAAAGCTCGCGATCGTATCGCTCGGACCAGACCTGATACCCATCGGCCACGTTTATGAGCTGTGCGGTTATGCGCAGGTGGTCGCCCGATTTTCGAACGCTACCTTCCAAAATCGTCTCCACGTTCAAATTTTGGCCGATGTAGCGAACGTCCGATTCGCGACCCTTAAAAGCGAAGGCCGATGTGCGGGCTGCGACTCGGAGTTTGTCGAGCTTCATCAATGTGTTGATCAACTCCTCGGCAAGACCGTCGCAGAAATATTCGTTGTCGGGATCGGCGCTGACATTCACGAATGGCAGAATAGCTATCGACGGTGTCTCGCTTGAAAAGCTTCGCAGCGAGTTCGGGGCGTTGGACGAAGTTCGAAACGCAATTGTCGGCGAGTTTGAAATGAACTCCTCGGTGAGCAGATGCGAACCGTCTTCGAGACAAAAATTCAAAGTCTCGTCCGCATAAGATTCATGACAGACCGGGCAATACTTCATAAGACACGGGGGGGTTAATTATGCCACAGCCGACACGCCCGGGATGCAATCATTCAGCTTCGAAGATGAGGAAGATGACGCTGCGGCCCGAATTTCCCTGTAGCTTTCGCGCCCCTGATGTATTTAATTTCGACCATTGTCGCGGATCGAGTCGGCCGTGCTCTATCAATCTAAAACCTGCGGCGGTGTATTTAGGTATGAGGTAAGAATGCAAAATGACAGGCGTCAGCGCAGGAATCTCGAGACGTTCGAGCTCCGCCTTGTCTCGGACGGGATCAATACCGATCACGATCTCAAGCAAACATTCCGGCGAGGAGATACGGCGTAGCGATTTGAGGATTTCCGAGTCTCCGGTAGCGACGGTCTTCAGCAAGCTTCCCCACGGAAAATATATGTGGATCTCATCTGCCGCCCCGTCGAACTCTTCGGGAAGATCTTCGACCGCTGCCTGGATGAACATCGCATTCGGCAGACCGCCTTTCTTCGGCTTCCTCGTCGCCTTCATCGACGTCTTTTCGAGGGCTTTCGGGTTCGCGTCGACGCCGATGTAAAACTTGTTCGGAGTTGCCCGGGCAGCGGCCGACACAAAGCGCCCGTCGCCGGTCCCGATGTCTATCACCACGCCTTCGCCGGTATGGGGCGATGATCCGCTCAAATTCTTCTTCGTTGAGTTATCAAATGGTGCTGCCACGGATTTGCTTGATCATAAGATTCACCTCGCGGAAATTATACACAGCGCAGGTGTGAACTATGAACTGTGAAGTGTGAACTGTGAACTGTGAACTGTGAACTGTGAGGAGCGGCTCTCACACTTCATCCTTCACACTTCACACTTCACAGTTCATAGTTCCAAAAATGTCTCTCGAGTTTTGCCGCGTGCCCTCGCAGTGTGCTAACGTTTCGAAATTATGCGTCTCGAACTTGTCTAGTTCATCCGCCCCGCAGTGTCTGCTCAACGCGCGACGTTTCCGTTTCGGACGACTGACTTTCAGCAAACATCGTGCTCGTTGTTACCCATTTTATTTTTTGTTTATGTCTTTGAATGCTAGTACTCCGTCGGCGGAGACGTTGGACAATTCGTTTTGGTCGGTGCTGCGCGAAGGGCTCCGCGGGTCGCAGCGCGACTTCACTCGGGGCCCGCTCTGGGTCGCGCTCGTGATTCTTGCTATCCCGATGATCCTCGAGATGAGCATGGAGAGCTTATTCGCGGTCGTCGATATTTTCTTCGTTGCAAAGCTCGGTGCGGACGCCATCGCGATCGTCGGTCTGACAGAGTCGGTGATGGCGCTGATCTACGCCGTCGCATTCGGACTGGCGATCGGTGCGACCGCGACAGTCGCGCGGCGAACCGGCGAGAAGGACGAGGAAGGAGCGGCGAAATCCGCGGCACACGTGATATACCTCGGCGTCCTGGTTTCACTTCTGTTAAGCGCGATCGGGATCATATTTGCGTCGAATATACTGCGGGCTCTCGGCGCAGCTTCGCATATTATCGACGAAGGTTCGCAGTTCATGCGGATCATGGTCGGCGGCAATGCGGTCGTCATTTTTATATTCCTGCTCAACGCTATTTTTCGCGGCGCGGGTGACGCGGCGATCGCGATGCGGGTGCTGTTTCTGGCGAATGGCCTAAACATGATCCTCGCACCAATGTTCATCTTCGGTATTGGATTTTTTCCGGAGCTCGGCGTGATCGGTGCGGCCGTTGGAACCACGATCGGGCGCGGCTGCGGCGTACTTTTCGCCGCGTGGCATTTGTTTCGGCCCGGCGGACGAATTCACGTGCATCGTGAGAGCTGGCGATTCGATCCGACATTGCTATGGAAATTGTTGCGGCTTTCATCGACCGGTGTATTTCAATTACTGGTTGCGACCGCGAGTTGGACGGCGCTGATGCCCATCATGGCCGGGTTTGGTGAAGTCGCGATCGCCGGCTATGTCATCGCACTTCGGGTTGTGATGTTCGCTTTGTTGCCCGCGCTTGGTTTGAGCAACGCCGCGGCGACGATGGTCGGGCAGAATTTAGGCGCCGGAAAACCGGAGCGTTCCGAGACCGCTGTCTGGGCGGCGGCAAAATTTAACGCTGCATTTTATTTTGCGATCGGTGTCGTATTCTGGCTGTTCTCGAATCAGATCATCGGCATCTTTACGCAAGAACCAGAAGTTCTGCGGTACGGGACAAGTGCGCTTCACATCATCGCCTACGGATTTACTTTCTACGGCCTCGGGATGGTGCTCGAGACCGCCTTCAACGGTGCAGGCGACACGTGGACTCCGACCTATCTCAATATTTTTGTCTTTTGGCTATTCGAAATCCCTGCGGCATATATCCTTGCGTACTATTTCGATCTCGGACCTGAGGGCGTTTTTTGGGCGATCACAGTGGCGTTCTCGCTGCTCGCGATAGCCAGCGCCGTTCTGTTCAAGCGCGGAAAGTGGAAGCTGAAGAAAGTCTAAGGACAAAGGGGAGAAAGGGGAGACAAGAGACGGGAGACAAGAGACAGGAGACGTGAGACAAGAGACAGGAGACGTGAGACAGGAGACGAGGAACGATCTCTTGTCCCTTCTTTCTCCCCCTCTCCCCCTCTCTGCGGTAAAATACCACTGTGTCCTTTCCCGATCCCCAATCGCATGAGTTTCCCGAGTGGGTCCTGTTTGAAGATTAC
>JBDTWZ010000028.1:0-24029 GCA_040006435.1 Acidobacteriota bacterium | reverse complement strand
CGTCTTCGCGCCGCCATTTGCGGTCGCGATATTGTTCGATCTCTTCGGGAAGCTCCCGCATAAATTTTCTGAATAGATGATAGTTGATAGATTCTAGATTTCGGAAGCGCTCTAGGATCTAGAATCTCTGATCTAACATCTATTCAGAAACAAAAAGGACGGACGAATAAAGCGCCCGTCCCGGTGAAACAAAAAACCTAAATCAATTGTCGCTCACGCGACGAGAGTCATTTGCAGGCGACGTCGATTGTACGGTTATCGTCGAGCCTTTCATCAACTGAACATCTTCGCGGCCCTGGACGATTACCGAACCCGCACCCGCACTACCGCCGATGATCGCACCGATCGCGGCACCTTTGCCACCGCCGGCGATCGCACCGATGATCGCACCGAGACCCGCGCCTATGCCGCCGCGTTTCGCCGTCTCGTTTGTCTGGCTGTCGCTCTTCGCGGTTCCCTCGGCGTCGACCCTGACTTCCTTTCCGTTCTGGTCCTTGACCGACTGCAGGTATCCGGCGAAATCATATCGCTGTCCGTTCCGCAGCGTTATCGTTTCGAAATTAAATGTGACGTTCGACCGTCCCGACACCTGGCCCGAGCGTCCTACTCCGGTCACATAACCATCGATCGTCGCTCCGCGAAATTCCATCGGCGACTGAATTGTCAACGTAAATCGGTCATTGTTGTGCGTGACCTTGGTGTCTATCGAAGACTCGAGCAGGCCGGTAATGATCGTCCCGTTCGGCACGACAAAGTCACCCCTACGCCCCTGAGAGATGCTCGGATTCGGGCTGTTGGCGTCGTTCGGATCATTGCTTGAATAGTCGCCGCCATTGTCGGTATATGTACCGCCTGAGTTTCGGTCGACTCCAAGGCCGGCGAACGATTCGGTCTTGTTATAAACGCTCTCGGCAAAAATAGTCTCGGTCAGATAGTCGGTCGTAATGCGGCGAGTGACTTTCAATCCACGCCCGCTGTCCATCGGTGTAAATGTTACGGTGTAGTCCGTCTCGCCGCCGAGGCTTGTGATCGTCAATTCTTCGCCGCGAAGCGTCGCACGCAGACGTACCGACCGGCCGTTCGACTGTTCCGTTTTCTCTCGGCCATCGGCCGTGAACGTCACAGGCGAGGCCTTTGACGAAGCGAGCGTGACTTCGTTTCCACGAACGTCGATCGCGATCTGCTCCGGAGCGTCCAGCTTCGATTCAAGATCCTGTCGCTGTGCGCCACCCACATTGCTGTGCGAAATAATATCCGCTGCGTTCTCGCTCCGACCGACATCCAGCCGATACGTTCCCGTCAATCCGCTATGCGACGCAACGCTCGTCCGCGGCGGAACCGTACTGCCGGCCCGATCTCTCGTTGTTCCGGGATACGCCGAAACGCGCGTGCTCCAGTCGGGGGTCACGCCGTAGTTTGACGCGAGATTGTTTATCGTTGTTCGAACGCTTTTCCAGCTTGTATCGATCCGCCCGTTCTGTGAATTTTGAGCGAGATATGCGTCGACATCTTTCGCCGCGGTAATGATCTCGCGAACATCATCGCGATTTTCGCGGCGGTTATTGAGGCTCTCTTCAAAATCATCGACCTTTGTCTGCAGATTGCGAATACTGTCGTGCACGTTCTCGACATCCGGGGTTCGCGACGATGTGCTTCGAAGCTGATTGTCGAGCCCGTACTGAAAATCATCGATCTGTGCGTTCAGCGAGCGGACAAGGTCCCGGATCTGCCGATCGTTGCGGCGTTGCGCCTCAGTCGAAACCGAGGTTCCGAGCACGATAAAAGAGATAACTGCCATCACGGCGAAAAAATTACCAAAGCGTTTCATAACGTTCTCCAACTTGTCGAAATATAAAAAGAAACTGTCCCGGCAGTTTGAAGCATTTATTGTTCCAAAAGTTGTTCGCTCCGAGTCCACCCAAGCTCATGAATTGCCGTGTGGTAAGATTTTTCTAATCCGGACATCCAGGTTGAGGATCAATTCGATGGCGGCAAGCGATTACAAGGCGACGGTTCATTACGCGGGTGACGAGTTTTTTATCGGAATTCCGCCGAGTGGCCACGCCCAAACGATTGATTCCAAAGGCGACCGGCGTGCTGCCCAGTCACCGCTCGAGATGCTGCTGGTCTCGGTCGCGGCATGCACCGCGGCCGATGTCATCTCTATCCTGCTCAAGAAACGCCAGGACGTCACTGATTACAGGGTTGAGGTCACGGGCGAACGCGTTGAGGAGCATCCACGAAAATTTATTAAGTTTCATGTTCACCATATCGTGCATGGGCGTAGCGTTTCGGAAAAGGCAGTGGCAGACGCGGTCGAGCTTTCAGATACCAAATATTGCTCGGTCGCGGCGACGGTTCGCCCGACTGCCGAGATCACGACGAGTTACGAGATCATTGAGGTTTAGTCCGTTTCTTTATGTGGTCGTGTCCGTTCGGGTGATTTCGTGGTTTCGGTTTAAGAATGGAACCACAAAATCAGACTAACCAACACGAAGCGCCTGCAACTTTTTCACAAATGAAAAAATCAACCATCGTGTTTTCATTAGCAGTTTTGCTCCTTCCATCGGCGGTCTTGGCGCAGTTGCCTATAACCACCCAAATCACGATCCTAAGGGCCGAGGACGCGCGTCGGTATGACAAAACACTTGAGGACTTGTTAAAGAGTCCGAGCGAAGATGTCCGCACTCGTGCCGCGCTTGCCGCGGGGCGGATCGGAAACGAAAACGCAGTGCCTGCGCTAGTGAGTCTCCTTGAAAAGGATCAGTCGGCCCAGGTTCAAGAGATGGCTGCCTTCGCCTTGGGCGAGATCGAGTCGATCAGCGCCGCCGATCGAATCATCACCTCGCTGACTGAATATGAAAGTACACGTGCCGTATTGACCGTCAGCCGCACAAGAAACGGAGAGTTATGGACCTCTACCAACTTAACGGCGCGTCTCGTCGAGGCCGCAGGTAAGGTAGCCGCTGCAAACGCGGGGCACGCAAAGACCGACGAGCTGCGCGGGGCAATTCTCAGTGTCCTCAAAAACCAGCATGAAAGGGCCTCGAGACAACAAGATCGCGAGACGGTTTCACTAGCGCTCACCGCCGCCTTACGCGCCGCTCCGCGCGATGCGAAACGCGTGCGTCCCGATGACACGGACGCGCTCGTCGGAAAATTTCTGACGAACCCGGACGCTCGCGTTCGCGCCGACGCGGCGAACACGCTTGCGCGCCTAGGTGCAAAGAACGCGAATACCGAATTACGAAAAATGCTTTCGTCGGATGCCGATCCGGTCGCACGTGCGACTGCCGCGCGGGCGCTCGGCGCAGCCGAAGACGGAGCGGCTCTCGACGTTTTAATAAAAGCGGCGACGTCGGATGTCGATCTGCGCGTTCGCGTCTCATCGATCCGTTCGCTTGCGGCGTTGAAAAACCAGAAGGCGGCAGGGCCTCTTCTCAAGCGAGGCGAGACATTGCTCGCAGCTTACAAGATCGCAAAGAAACCTGACAGCGTGCCGTCCGAACAAAACGAGTTCATCGAAGTTGTGACCGCTCTCGGCCGACTGCTTGCCAATACTCAGAACGAACGCGCGATCACACTTCTCCGCGAGTTTGGTAAGCTCGACAACGGATTTTCGACGGGAGCCTACATCGCGCGGGTCCGCATATCGCCTGTACGCGGCGAAGAAAATGCAAAGCCGGAACTCACACATTGGCGACAATACAGTACGCTCGCCCAGGTCGTCGGCGAATTTGCGACGCTTGAGCCGACCAACGAAGAAGGTAAGAAGATGAAGGGGGAGGCTCTTGAAGTTCTTCATCCGCTTGCAATGGCGCTTGCCGAAGCCGATCCGGTAAGCGAAGCATCGACAATAATGGCGGCGGCGGATGTTATTCGTGCGTATGCAGGGTTTAAGACCCCTGAGCTTCCCGTTCTATTGCTCACTGCCTTAGAAAGCACGGACTTGTTCACTCGAGCCGCCGCCGCCGAGCTTCTCGGTGATTTGCCACCCACGCCGGAAATATCCGATGCGTTAGCGGCCGCTTTCAGGGCTGCGCTCCTAACCGACAAGCATGACAACGATGCGCAACTCGCAATACTGGACGCCCTGTTCAAACTCGACAAGGCTGCAACTCTCGCCGTAATGCCCGATGCTCTGGCCGCTGTCGATTACCTTGTTCGAAGGAGGGCGATAACCTTTCTCGAAGATGCACAAGCGTGGAAGGATGCGTCGGAGGATGAAGTGCGAAAGCTAAAAGCTTTGGGTGCCGCGAAGGACCTCGTCACTAACTACGACGCGAAGAGCGGCACGAAACTAGGTCAGGTATTGAACACCGGCGCGGATTATCGACGAGCGATCGCTCGCAAAAACGGCACGGTCAAGGCGGTGCTTGCAACGGAGAAAGGAAATTTTACGATCGACCTCCTGCCGGAAGATGCTCCGCTGACTGTTGATAACTTCATCAAGCTCGCTCGTGCTAATTATTTCAACGGGCTCGAAGTCCATCGTGTCGTGCCGAACTTTGTGATGCAGGATGGCGATCCTCGAGGCGACGGCAACGGAGGCCCGGGATGGTCGATCCGATGCGAGATCAACATGGTGCCGTACGAGCGGGGTGCGGTTGGCATGGCGCTGTCGGGCAAGGACACGGGCGGCTCGCAGTGGTTCGTCACTCATTCGCCGCAGCCGCATCTCGACGGCGGCTACACGGTCTTCGGCCGCGTGAACGAAAGAGACATGAAGGTCGTAGATAACATCGTGCGGGGAGACAAGATCTCGAGCGTGAGAATTATCGAAGGAGTTTCAACGCGGAGAACGCTGAGAACGCAGAGTAAGAAATAAAGCAGTATTGTTCAGACCCCCCCGGGATCTCAGCGATCTCTGCGTTGAAAAGTTGATGGAAGAACTTGAAAAGCGCGGCATTCGTGAATTGCCGAAAAAACAGCACACACCTGTCGAGATCGAAGAAGGGATCGAGAACCTAGCGCATTATCTCGACGGCCTTTTTCGAATTCCCGGAACCGGTTGGCGATTCGGTCTCGACGCGCTGATCGGTTTGATCCCAAACGTTGGCGACACGCTGACGTCGTTCGCTTCGTTCTACATTCTGATCGCCGGTGCCCGCTATGGCGTGCCGAAAATCACATTGCTCAGGATGGCGTTCAATATCGGGCTGGATTATTTGGTCGGCACGATCCCGTTCATCGGCGATGCGTTTGATTTCGTTTGGAAATCAAATAAGCAAAATCTCGACCTGATCCGTGAGCGTGCCACCGGCAAGGACGTCGGGACGACCAGCGATTACGTTTTCGTCTTCGCAATTATCGGCGTGCTGATACTAATTCTCATCAGCTCGATCCTTATCAGCCTCTACATCATCGGTGCGATCTTCTGGGAATTGTTTACAGGGAATATCTAGAAATGATGCAAAAGTCCCGTCCGCGGCATGAACGGACGGGACCAGATTGTAAGGTTAACTCTTTAGGAGGAGCATTTTTTCCTTACAACAGCGATTAAGGCTTTCCGCTGCAAATTGGTTACGGGATTCTTACCTGAGTAACGCCAAAGAGTACGCACCGGCCAGAAGATAGTTTAGAAACACAGCTCAGTTACTCGGATTTACGAGGAGCTTGCGCCGCGCCTGTACAAGCAGGCCCGGGCGTTTCGAGGTGACTTGTATGTTTCTTTCGGCCGCACTTCCCGTCTCCGCGAGCGGGATCTTGGGAATATATGTCAGTACGTAGCTTGCGTCGATCATTTTCGCGACGAGCGCGGTCTTTTCGATCATCTCGTCGAGGCTTTCAGGCATTACCGAAGTGCCGTTAGTATTTTCGGCAAGGCTGTCGAGCTGCTTTTCACTATTCTCAAGATCCGCTTTTCTCGCTTTCAATTTCCGCAGCAGCGTACGATCGAGATTGATCGTCTTCATTTTTGGTGCGGTCGCAACATCGCGAACACCATTTGGGAGTTGTGCCGCAACTTCGTCAGGCATTGCCTTTGGCGGCGGCGAGTTCGTGATCATCTTGGTCCGCGGAGTGATATCCTGGCTCTCCATCCGCGTGTAGCTTAGAACATGGACGCTGATCTCGGTAGACAGCAGGCGTCGTATCGCGTCGCGCTTGCGGGCCTCATTACTGTTGCTATCCGTTCCATCCGTTATCAATACGAGATGTTTATTTTCGAGCGGATTCTTCAATAGGAATTCGGTCGCAAGACCAAGCGCGTCGACGAAAACCGAGCGTCGTCCGAATTTTGTCCGGCCGATAGCACGAGAAATCTCGGACTTGTCAGTCGTCCATTCGGCGACGATCTCGGCGGCGTCAGCGTATTGAATGACGGCGACGGAATCCTTAGGATCCAGCGCCGCGAGCACAGCCCGGGCCGTCCTCCGCGTTTGATCGAGGCTCTTCACCTGTCTTAGTTCGCCACCCGTGTCCATGACGATCAGAACGTTCGCCGGAATGCGCCGAACACTTGTCGGTTGATGCAGAATATTGTTTTCGGTCACGACCAGGTCGGACGCTTTCACGTCGCCGACAAACGCGCCGTTGTCGTCGAACGCCACAACATTTAGTTTGATTTCTTCGGTGATAACGCGTTCGGCGTCATCTTCCCGCGGCGTAGGGGTCGGGGTCGCTGGCGGTACGCGGCGACTTTGTGCAGGAGCGATCGATGCAAAGACGAAAAAGATCGCAAAGAAAAGTGCGAAAACTGTGAGATCGAAATGCCGCATACGTTCGGACTATGATGAGCAAATTACAGCGACGGATGCTTTTCTACAAAACCGATCAAATTTCCTAAATATTCGCGAAAGTTCGGACATCGAACGTCGTGCGTCGCGAGCAACTCGTCGGCCTGGTGCGTATCGTAGATCTGCGAAAGAAAAAAATAGGGCACGGCGGCGTGCGGCAATCCTGAGATCGGTGGCGAAAACGGCAGCATCAGGGATCTTTCGACAAGAGCGGCCGGCGGCGTAAGAACCGAACGTTTCTTCGACAGCGATTCCGCGATCACGTCAAAGAGCTCGGCGGTCGTCAACGGGTTTGGATCGGCGAGTGCTATCGTCTTACCAACTGCATTTTCGTCCGCCGAAAGCACCGCGATGCCGTCCACGACAAAATCTACCGGGACAAGATTCAGCCGCACATCCTGGTTTCCAACATTGAGCAGCCGCAACAAGCCGGGAGCTTTTCGGAGATACTGGATCAAATAATAAATACCGTCGTATTTCACGGTCTCGCCGGTTTGCGAATCGCCGACTACGACAGACGGCCTGAAGATCGTCACAGCGAGCTCTTCTTTTAGTTTTTCAACTTCGATTTCCGCGAGATACTTAGTCTCTTCGTAATAATTTCGGAAACCCGCGGCGTGTTCGAGTTCGGTTTCGAGGATGTGCCCAGTTCGCCTTCCCGCGACATAACAAGTCGAAACGTAATTATAGCGACCCAGACTGGGCAGCGAACGGCATAACTCATTCACATTTCGCGTGCCGTCGAGATTGACGCGGTAAGCGAGATCCTTATCGATCGCGAGATCGTACGCGGCAGCGAGATGGAAAACCGAGGTCGTCTCATCGCGGATCGCACGAAGATCGTCGTCCGAGATCGCGAGGTTTGACTCGGTAATGTCACCTTCGATGATCGCAAAGTTCTCCAGCGGCGTTCCGGTCTGCTCAGCGATCCGAACGACAGCGTCCGTCGCCTTTGGGACAAATGGCGGCTGAACAAGCAGAAAAAATTGTGTGTCGCGACGTGCAAGCCGCTGCACCAGACGCTCGGCGATAAAACCGGGAAAGCCAGTAAGAAAGATGGTTTCAGTGAATTCCATTAGATTTCTATCATAGTTCCGCGTCTTTCGAATTACTACACGCGATGCCATAACGTAATTACTAATCAGTTAATTATTCGTTTTGTAACGAAACCTCTTGTCGAAGACGCGATTGAATGAAGTCATCCACATGTGGAAAACTTTGTGCTACGATTTCCATGTTCTCACTAGCTTATGAGCGAAGCCGTCGAAACGAGAAAAGGCGAAACTGCCAAAAGTGAGCTGGATTTACAGCAATGGTCGGTAGTTTCGTTCGATAAATGCGAAGCATCTGGCCTTACCTACGAAGCGGCGGCAAGACTCATGACGGAAAAAGAAGCTGCCGGTGTTTACGGACTTTGCATCGTCACCGACGATGCCGCGGCAAATGTCGCGCGCAATCGCCCTCGGTAAGGACCACCTGCGTAAGCGGGTGGTGCAGCGTTGGCCAAAAATCAACTTTTTCTTTCCGATACTCGACCACCCGCTAACGCAGGGTGCTACTGACCTGCTCGCTCCGCGCAATGTCTCTACCTAGAATTCCAACACAACCTTTCCGAAACTCTCGTTCGATTCCAGATACTCGTGGGCCGCGCGAACGTCTTTGAACTCAAAAACACGATCGACGTTTGGACGGAGCCGCCCGCTTGCCAGCAGCGGAACAACCTCCGTCGAAAATGCGCGGGTCGCGTCAGCCTTTTCTTCGATGGCTCGCGCACGCAAGGTCGTCCCGATCAGTTTCAAACGTTTCGACAGCGTCATCCCGAGGTCAATTCTCGCCTCACGTCCCGCGGTCAGACCGACCAGCATCAGCCGGCCCTGTAAGCCGAGGCTTTTGAGATTCTGTTCAAAGTAGGCGCCGCCGACAAGATCGAGAATGACATCGACACCGCGGTCGTCGGTTTTCGCGAACACGGCATCTGCGAAATCAGTATTCGATCCGACCACAAATGCTTCGTCCAAACCAAACTCGCGGCAGCGGTCCAGTTTGTCTTCGGTTCGGGACGTTCCAAATACGCGATTGCCGTTCGCCTTTCCTAACTGAAGCGCCGCGAGGCCCACGCCGGAACCGACCGCGTGGACGAGGAGTGTCTCGCCATGTTTAAGGTTGCCCTGAGTGAATACGGCGTCATGGGCCGTGATAAAAACTTCGGGAACTGCGGCCGCTTCGGTAAAACTCAAATTGTCCGGAATTATTGTCAGAACGCGATGGTCAATCTTCAAAAGCTCGGCCTGCGCTTCACCCGCGGTAATTCCGAAAACGCGATCGCCGGTCTTGAAACCGACGACGTCACTCGCGGCCTCGACAACTTCACCAGCGAATTCCAGTCCCGGAATATTCGGCGAATAACCCGCAGGTGGCGGATAGCGGCCCTGTCGCTGGAGAAGATCGGCGCGATTTAGACCCGCGGCTCTAACCCGGATCAGCACTTCGGAAGATGTCGGCCCTGTAGGATCGGCAACCTCTCGGATCTCAAGATTTTCCGACCCGCCAAACGCTTTTATATAAACTGTTTTCATATGCCGAAGACTGTCCGCCCGCGAAGGTGGGGCTAATAGAACGCTCTACCTCAATCTCGCTTCGACATTATTCGCTTTCAAGGAATTTCCGGTCGCACGCTGTAGATC
This sequence comes from Acidobacteriota bacterium, assembly GCA_040006435.1. Lineage (GTDB taxonomy): Bacteria > Acidobacteriota > Blastocatellia > Pyrinomonadales > Pyrinomonadaceae > OLB17. The sequence continues at coordinate 14,608 of JBDTWZ010000028.1, read as the reverse complement.
GGAGATCGCTTTGTTGAGTTCCGTCTGCGCACGGAGCTCGGCACTCCGCGCGGCGGTGAGCGCCGTCTGGCGTTCGAGAACGCGATAGATATCCGACTGTCCGTTGTCGAGCTTTCGCTGCTCCGATTCGTATTGCTTTACCGAATTCTCCCTTGAGATCGCCGCCGCACGAAGACGCGCCTCGGCCGTGCGAAGCATCTGCAGCGCGTTTCGAACATCAACTTGAATGTTCTGTTCAAGCTGCTGACGCTGCGTGTCGAGCCGCTCGCCTTCGACCAATGCCCGACCAAGCTGGGCGCCGGCCGTCCTGTCACCAAACAGCGGAAGATTAAATTGCACGGCGACGCGGTACGCCGGATATTTGTTCTGGAAAATTCCGCTGTAAGGATTGCCGGTCAGAAGCGCAAGGTTCGCCTGCTGTTGCTGGCACGCGGGCGATGTCGGATCGGTCGTGCACGGAGTCGGAAAGTTTGGAGCGAAACTTGGATTCTGGCTACCGCCAATTCCGGCTGAACTGTAGCTTGCGACCAGATCGATCTGCGGTTTTTTCAGTTCCCGATAGAGCCTCTGGTCTATTGTGTTGATGTCCTTTTGCGCCTGATTGATCTCGAGCTCGGGCCGGTTCTGGAGCGCGGCGTCGAGAGCTTCGGTCAACGTTGTCGACGGTGCGTCGATATCGACCGAGTCGACCGGCGTAACGGATTCGCTCCACAGAACGGCGGAGCGGTTCGCGGCGATCAAGTTCTTGAGCGCATTCTCCGCCTGCGTCACAACATTGAGCGCGTCGTATACAGCCTGTTCAAAATTCGCGACCTGCGTATCCGCCGCAACGATATCGATCGGGGCGAGCTGGCCTTCTTCAACGAGACGGCGGTTATGGGCGAGCTGATCCTTAGCGTCTTTCACGCCATCGCGCTGCACCTGCAGATTTCGAAGCGCGTAAGTCAGGTCCCAATACGCACGCTGGACCGAAGCAATGATGTCTATCGAGCGCTGACGAAACTGCACGTCGGTAAGCGATAGGTTGCGTTTCGCGATCTCGATGACCCGCCGGTTTTGATCGAAACCGCGTCCGCGAAACAGAGGCTGGTTCAGACTGAATGTCAGATTCGCGTTATTCTGCGGACTAAGGATCGAGATCGGATTGTTGGTCGTTAGCCGCGTGTTATTAAATTCGCCGCGAAGCACGGTCCCGAATTTCGGCGCGTACGCCGTAACACCCGCATTACCGACCAATGAACCCTGCGTCGTCGTTTGATTCGTAGTAAAGATCGAGACGTTTGGGACAGTCGAACGCTCGTAGTAAGTTTGCCCCGAGAACCTCGGCTGATAGACGCCGCGCGCGGCAAGCAGGTCGAACTCGGCGATTTTCACGTTCTTTCGCGTGACCTCAATGTCCTTATTGTTCTCGAGCGCGAGGGTTATCGCCTCATTCAAAGTGAGGGAACGCTGATCGGTCATATCGACGCCGACGCGGCCGAGATCAGGTTGGCTGCGATCTTCCGAACTGTAGTTCGGCGCGATCAAGGGAACGCCCTGCAGCTTTTCAGGTGCGACTTCCTGTTTGTCATCGACAATCGGGGCCGGAGTTGGCGTCGGTGTTTGCCCGAATGCAGATCCCAGGCCGACGATTGTTAAGATCAATGCAAAAAAAACCTTTTTCATAGACACCTTTTCAAATATTTATCAATCGGTGCAAACGACGTCTCATGAGAGATCGTCGCGATATAGTTGTCGGGACGGACCAGAACATTAAAGGATCTGCCCGTACCAAAAATTTCTGCGATGCGTGGATAGATGGGAACCTGGTGGATGTCGATGAGATCCTTGAAATCCTCGCTGAGGACGCCATCCCTTCTTTCATTCTGTCCATCCGAAAAAGACAGCAAATGAAACTTTGCTTCGCGGAGCCGGTCAAAGATGCTCTCACCCTCGATCGTAAAATACGGGAACCGGTCGCCCGCTTTTACGTCGAAACTGCCGTCGCTCGAGTGGTCGCTGATCGAACTATTCGGGTACTTGATGCCGATCTGGGAAACGCGCGGGAAAACAAATCTCTTCACCGCGTCAATCCTGAATGCGGCACCCGCGATATATGGAAAAACGTGCATCCTTAAGTACGTGAGGATCGGCTTGGGACTAGCCCCGAGATTGAAAAAGCGATCGGTCGTTTTCAAAAGATTCTCGGCGTTTGTAAGCCGCTCTTCGTTATAACTCTCGAGCAGTTTCTCTGTGGCCGAACCGCGCAGGACCATCGCGAGTTTCCACGCGAGGTTATAACCGTCCTGGATGCCGGTATTCATTCCCTGCGCTCCGGCCGGCGTGTGGATGTGCGCCGCATCGCCCGCAAGGAAGCATCGTCCCTCGGAGAATTTGTTGGCGTGTCGCGTATGGACCTTGTACGTCGAGAACCAATTTACGTTGGTGATATCCAGATCGAGCTCGGCGTCGCGCTTTATCTGTTCTTCGATCTCCTCGTATAAGACTTCGCCCTCGTCCTTCGAAAACTCTTCGGGAAAAGTGCCGACGATTCGCCACCGGCTCTCACCGATCATCGGGAAGAACGCAAGCAGATTGTGTTTCATCAAAAAGACCATCAACGCGTCATTCTTAAATTCCCAGTCGATCTCGACGTCCGCGACATAGAACATTCGTTCGAACGTGCTTCCTTCGAACGTCAGACCGAGTGAGTGGCGGACAGGGCTTTTTGCTCCATCGCATCCGATGAGAAACTTCGCTTCGATAGTTTCGTTTTCGCCCCCGACGTTCTTGATCACCGCAGCAACACCTGTGTCATGCTGCGAAACACTCTGCAGTTTGGTTTGCCAGCGAATCTCGCGGCCGTTCGATTTGATGAAGTCGTGCAGAAGCGCCTCGTGCCTTCCTTGCTCGACGATCAACACGAATGGATAAGGGCTCATGCCCGTACCGATCTCCGTAAAATTCGCTTCACCGCGCATTTCGCCCCCGACAATGAGCCGAGCCTTCTCGGTCTTCCAGCCCATCTCGATCAACTTGTCGGCGAGACCGATCTGCTCATAGATCTCGAGCGTCCGCGCCTGAACGCCGATCGCTTTCGAATGCGGAGTTGTCGTCTCGTTCTTATCGACGATCACGAAATCAATGCCGTATCGGATGCACTGACAGGCAAAAGCGAGCCCCGTCGGCCCGGCTCCGATTATGATCACGTCAGTTTTTGTTACACGCACGCTCATAGTTTCGACGCGTCAGCGACGCCTGAAAGGCAAATTCGATCGTCGCTGACGCGACGAATAACCTGCGTCATATTTCCATCGCTACGCGATAACGCGGATCCTATGACTTACTAAAAAACGCGCTCGTCGCCGTCTGGAACCTTCGTTTTATTCCGCCAAAGAGCCAATCGGACGCACGTCCTATTTTTTGAAATATTCGAATCTCGGAAGCGTCATCAAAGATCGAATAAAAGACGGGTACTGCAAGCAGCGTCAACAGCAGGCACAACGACTGCCCGCCGACGACGAGCACGCCGATCGAGCGGTTCGTTCCCGAACCTGCGCCGGAAGACCAGACCAGCGGCAGCATGCCGGCGACAAGCGCGATCGTCGTCATCAGGATCGGCCGCAGACGATCGCGGTTCGCCTGAATAATCGCGTCGTAACGATTCATTCCCTGCGATCGAAGGTTCATCGTGTGATCGATTTGCAAGATCGCATTCTTTTTAACAACACCGAAAAGCAGCAGTAGCCCGAGTCCAGAAAAGATGTTCACTGTTTGTCCCGCGATCAGCAGGCTGACGATTCCGAACGGTATCGAGAGCGGCAAGGTCAAGAGGATCGTCACCGGGTGGATGAACGATTCGAACTGCGCCGCCAGCACGATGTACATAAAGACAAACGACAGCACGATAGCGAGCGCGAAGTAGTAAAGGGACTTGCCGAGTTCCTTCGATTGGCCAACGTAACTGGTCCGGTAGCCGGCCGGCAGAGACAGTGTCTTCACATAGCCATCTATCGCCGAGGTTATACTCGTGGCGGAACCCCCCGGGCGCGTGTTTGCCAACAGGGTTACCTGACGTTGACGGTTAGTTCGTTCAATTGAGCTTGGTCCAGTTCCGCTAGAAACTTTTACAAGCCGGTCGAGAGTCACCAAGCCCAGTTTCGTCGACGGAACGATCAAGCGTTTCAATCCCTCGACGTCACTGCGATATGCATTGAGGGCGCGCACGCGCACCTCGTATTGCTCGGTCCCCTCATTGAATGTAGTCGCCTGGAGTCCCGCAACCAGGGTGTTCAGAGCCTGGGATACATCACTGATTCGAACACCAAGATCAGCCGCCACATCGCGATCTACCTGGAGCCTGACTTCCGGCTTACCGCTGATCAGCGTCGAATCGACGTCGACCGCGTCTGGGATCGTCCCCATTTTCTCGAGGATCTTCGACGAAAACTCCTCGAGTTTGTTCAGATCAGGACCGGCGATCAAAAACTGTACGTTCGCGTTTCGAAAGCCGCCGCCCGAAAACGCAGCGACCTGCTGGACCGCCGTTCTGAGCTGCAATTCTTCTGGGAACTTGTTCTTGTCCGCCAGCAGATCGCGCGTTGCGGCCATCATTTTCTCTTGCGAGCGATCACGTTCCTCGATCGGAACGAGCTTCACATAGATGGAACCGCTGTTTACGACCTGCTGCTGGCCTCCGCCGACGGTGACGAGCGTGTCGGTCACCACGGGTAGCTTGCGTATCTCGACCGCGGCACGCTCGAAGATCTGGGCGGTTGCACCGAGGCTCGAACCTTCCTTCGCGCGGATCGTGACTTCGAATTGCGATTGGTCGTCAACCGGCAGAAAGTTCTTACCGACAAACATGAAAAGAGGAATGATCGAAAGAAATACAACTGCGCAGAGCGTAACGATCACCCATCGATGGGCCATCGAGAAACGCAGCAGCCACGTGTACACGCGATCAACGTGACGGAACCAGCTCGTGTGTTTCGAATCACTTTCAGTCCCCGGTCCTGAACGTCGTGTCCCAGGATGGCCATCGAACTCTTCAGCGTCACTTGGGACTTGGGACTCGGGACCTGTGACTTCTTCCTCACCCACCTGCATCGATTTCTTCTGCTTTATCAATCGCGCGGCGAGCATCGGTGTCAGCGTGAACGAGACGATCAGCGAAATTCCGACCGCGAACGACGCGGTCAGTCCAAAGCTCGACATGAACTTTCCAACGATGCCCTGCATGAAGCCAATCGGGACGAAAACCGCCATCAGCGAAAGAGTCGTCGCGAGAACCGCGAGACCGATCTCGCGCGTGCCCTCGATTGCCGCCTGAAAAGGCTCCATCCCTTTCTCTTCAACAAATCGATAAATATTCTCGAGCACGACGATCGCATCGTCGATGACTATACCGACCATCAGCGTGAGGGCAAGCATGGTGATCGAGTTCAACGTGTACCCCATCGCATACATCAGTGCGAAAGTCGAAATGATCGAAGTCGGGATCGCAAGGGCGGCAATAAATGTCGAGCGAATACTCCAGAGGAACAGGAAGACGACGATCGAGGCGAGTATCGAACCGAGGATGAGATGCTCCTCGATCGCGCGCAACGAGTTCTCGATGAAGATCGAGTTGTCGCCGATGATCCGAACCTCAAAACCCGGCGGCAGCGTTCCCGCAATTCCCTTTTCTTTGTCGCCGGTTATTTCCTTGAGTCGTTCCTTTATCTCGTGAGCGACCGCGACCGTGTTCTGTCCCGACTGCTTCGAAACGATCAGCGTGACAGCGGGCTTACCGTTCAAACGCGCTTCGGATCGAATTTCTTCGGCACCGTCTTCGGCATAACCGAGGTCTTTTACTTTTACTTGATAGGTCCCTCGAGTCGCGACAACGACATCGTCGAATTCGGCGGGCTTCTGGATCTTGCCCATCGTACGGACACTAGTTTCCTTTTGCCCTTCGTCGAGGCGGCCGCTGGGAAATTCAATGTTTTGAAGTCGCAAAGCGTTTGAGACTTCGGCGGCCGTGACGTTGTACGAACGCATTTTGTCCGGGTCGACCCAGACATTTATCTGTCGTTCCTGACCGCCGATGATCGTGATCTGGCCGACGCCGCTGACCGATTCGATTCGTTCCTTGATACGGTTCTTTGCAATCTCAGTAACTTCGCGAAGCGATGTCGGAGCCGATACCGAAATGCGGAGTACGGGCGCGGCATCGGTGTCCAGCTTTTGAACCGTCGGCTGCTCCGCAGTCTCGGGGAGATCCCGGATTACGTTCTGGACCTTTGTCTGAACCTCGTTGAAAGCGACCTCTACATTCTTTTCCAGAATGAACTGAACGAAGACCTGTGAGATTCCCTCGACCGACGTCGAACGCAGCTCGTCGATGCCGCTGATCGTATTGACGGCTTCTTCGACCTTTTCGGTGATCTCGGTCTCAATCTCCTCAGGTGACGCTCCGGGATTGAGGACCGTAATGGTGATCGTCGGAAAGTCGATCTTCGGAAAGAGGTCGACCCCGAGGGAGACGAACGAGAACAAGCCGACAACCACGAGCGAGAGGATCAACATCGTGGCAAAGACCGGACGCTTTACACAAATTTCTGCTAGCCACTGCATATTTCTTTAAGTCCCTAGTCTCAAAGTCCAAAGTCCCAAAGGTCCCTGGTCCCGAGTCCCAGGTCTCAAGGTCTAAATCCCTAATCTCAATTCGTGAGAGTCTCAAATCTACTTGGGACTCTTGAGACTTGAGACTTGGGACTTAGATTTACCGTCTTACGAATACTCCATCCGTAAGCTGGCTCAGATCGCTGGTGACGACCGCGTCGCCCTCGACAACGCCAGACTTGATCTGGATCAGGTCATTTTCGAGCAGCCCGAGCTGGACGAATTGTTCCCGGGCTATTCCATCCTTGACGACAAATACCGAGTTCGTATCACCTACCGTCCTGATCGCCCTCGCCGGAACCATAACGGCGGGTTCGGGTTTAGACTGAGTAATGCGAACGGTCGCAAACTGGCCCGGTTTCAATAGGCCGTCGACGTTCTGGATCTCGGCCTCGACGGTCAACGTTCTCGCGGTGGCGTTCAGGCTCGGTGAGATTCGGACAACCACACCCGCGAACTTCCGCTCGGGCCACGCCGTAGTCTGAACAGAAACGCCCTGCCCGGTCGCAACTTTCGCGATGTCCTGCTCGGAAATGTCGATGCGAACCCTGAGCGTGGACGTCCGGACGATCGTTGCGATCTTCGAGTTCGGCGTACTTGGTGAAATATACTCACCGACATCCGCCGTTCGCTCCGCGACATAGCCGCTCATTGGAGCAAGAACGTTCGTGTCTCCGACGGCTTTTTGCGCCGCCGCGACCTGCGTCTGTACGCTTCCGAGAGCTGCTCGAGCGACGCCGACAGCACTCCGCGAGGATTCGTAAGCGGCTCGCGCCGTGTCGATGGCGCGGATCGCAACCGCGGCGTTTGAACGCGCTTCGTCGAGTTGGCCGACAAGTGCGTCGCGCTGCGACTTGCGTTGATCGTAGATCGATCGCGACACATCGCCGGTTTCAAGTAATCGCTCGGCGCGCCGCAATTCCTTTTCAGCCAGTTCGAGTTGAGCGGTGACGGTTTTGACCTGCGAAAAGTCCTTGATCTGAAATATCTCACCGTCTTTCACACCAAGTCGTGCCTGCGTCTGGCGCAGGTTCGCGAGACCTTGTTCGGCATTTGCCTCGGCTTGCTGGACGGCTTGTCTCTGCTGTTCGACCTGCGCACGCGCTTGTTCCAGGCGGATCATTGCATCACGAGAATCAAGCCTCAACAAAACACTGCCCTGCGAGACGTAACTGCCGATGTCGAAATTGACCTCGACGATCTTGCCTGCGACCGCCGGCGCGACGTCCGTCTGGGCATCACTCGTAAGATTACCCGTCGCCTCGATATATGTCGGGATCGAAACGATCGTCGCCTGCGCGGTCGTAACATCGACGACGGGCGGCTCAGAATTCGAGTTGTTTGTGGCGGAGTTTGCTCTCGAGCCGCACGCGACAGTCAAAAGCGAGCCGACGGCGATAATCGACCAAATAAAAAAGAGAGAGTTTTGTTGTCTCATTTCGTTATAAAAGATGGATCGATATCTAGCTGAAATTTATTTACTTCAAAACACCGCGAAGGACGATCTCCGCAAAATTCTTAGCCGCTTCTTCATTCGAAATATCGAGCAGCCGGCGCGTCTTGTCCCACAAGATATTGTTCAGCGAATGATGGATCAGCATCCCGAGGAACGCGCGAACGACAACACGCGGGTTCACGTCCCGCATGGCGCCATCCTCTTGTCTCTCGCGGACGTATTCGCCGATAAAGCCATAAACCTGCGATACAAACTCGCCAAAAAACCGGTCCGCTAATTCGTGTTCTTCGAGCGCCGAGTAGAACAGCAGGCGCATAAAAGCTTCGTCCTTCTGATGATTCTCCATCGCCTGGAGAGCAAGGTTGTAGAAAACGCCCTGATCATCCTTTCGTCCGATCGCCTCCTTCAGCACTTCATTACTTTCCCAGGGAAACCGATGGAGCCCGTCGCGACACGTCTTGCTATGCAAGATCGCCCCGTAAAGTTCATCCTTGGTCGCAAAATGCCGGAAAATGATGGCTTCGGATACGCCGGCGGCCTTCGCGATCTCCTTGGTCGTCGTCCCCTTGAATCCGCGTTGTGAGAAGAGGGTAACGGCCGTCCGCAAAATCTGTTCACGGCGCGCATCGGCGGGCATTCGCCCGGTGTAGTCACAGTTAAGTATCTCGTTGATCAAATCAGTAATCTCCTCGTTGCGAAGTAAGTGCTCACTTACTTACAAAACGAAGATTCTCACTTGACGGAAAAGTTGTCAAGCGGACTCAGTTTTTCGCCGGAGAGACTCGTTTAAATCGGTATGAAACGATATTGACCTGAACTTTTATGTTCAACCTTCGTTACAATAACAGCAGGGTTACTACCCAAAACAAGGAGGACTTGGACATGTCGGAATTTGAAGCTGAGGTCAAAAAGGCCGAAAACGAATTGGAACAGAGCTTGGTGCCGTTAGTTCCGGAACAGGCGGATGGGATAGGCAATTTTTTGGATGACGAATTTTTGGGAGATCTAAAGATGCAGGCACAGGAATATGGGCAGCGGCTGCAAGACGCCGCTACGAAAGCAAAGGATTTGGCGGGCGAGAAATTTGCTCAGGCGGGCGATAAGTTCAAGGAACTCCAGAACAAGGATCCGAAAGAGCTTGTCGAGGACGCAAAGGAATACGCGAGGCAAAAGCCGGGACAGACGATCTTGATCTCGGCGGCGATCGGGTTAGTACTGGGTTTCTTGCTGAAGGGCAGACGCTGACGCGGGACCTAAACACATAAGAAAAGGGCGATTCCATGACTGGAACCGCCCTTTTTTATGACAGTTTTTCTAAACTTGCTTAGTCCTGGGCGTGAATCAGCCGACGTGTTCTGTCACCGAAAAGAACGTCTATCTTCTGCAGATCCAAGACAGCCGTCACTTCACCCTGGCCAAAATGCGAATGCATCATTGCCTGGCCTTTCTTATACTTACGGGTGCGGTCATAAGGCGAAGCAGCTTTGTTCGATTTGCCGACATTGACCGAGGTCTTAACGCCGCGGCTGAATGTGCTTGCCGTCGAGCAAGATTCACACATCGCTGATGTTATCTTGCCAAGCTTCGTCACCGTTTGAACCAGATGATTCTGCTCGACGTCACACGACGAACACATCATCACTATCGAATCACCTACTGCATATTTTTCTGCTTTCATATTTCCGTATCCTTAAGTTATTTCCGACGTCGCCCGCCGTATGAGCGAAAACTCCTTGCGACCGTGCTATTGCGTACAGGCGCGACCGGAGCTCTAAAAACCTCACCCCCGAAAGCCGGCAGCAGCATGCGTTCTACGGGTTGCCCCGTTAGCCGCTCAATCGCCCGCATCGAATGTTCTTCAGCGGTCGTAAGCAGGGTTATTGCACGCCCTTTGTTGCCTGCCCGGCCCGTACGGCCGATGCGATGGACATAGTCCTCAGGCACAACGGGAACGTCGTAGTTTATCACATGTGAAACCGAATCGATATCGATCCCTCGGGCGGCCACGTCCGTAGCTACCAAAACTCTTGTTTTACCCGACTTAAAGCCCCTAAGAGCAGCTTCGCGTTGGGATTGCGAGCGATCGCCATGTATCCGATTCGACTTGAGAGACCGCTTTTCAAGGACGTGGGCGAGCCGGTCGGCACCACGTTTTGTCCGCGTAAAGATCAGCACTCTGTCAAAGTCTTCTTTATCAAGAAGTTCCAGTAGAAGAGGCATCTTAAACTGCTGTCCGACCGGGTATGCGGTCTGTTCGATCGTAGTTGCCGCCTTTCCGCGGGGACTAACCTCGACGTAATGCGGATCGTCCATCAATGAAAGTGCGATTCGTTCGATTTCGCTTGAAAGCGTCGCCGAGAAGAACAACGTCTGTCTATTGGACGGGATCGCCTTGTTGATTCGCTTGATAGCAGGCAAAAAGCCCATATCGAGCATCCGGTCGGCTTCGTCGAGCACGAGCGTGTCTATCTTTGAAAGATTCAACATGCCCTGCTCCATAAAGTCCATCAGACGGCCCGGGGTGGCGACGATAATATTCGCCCCGCGACGAATCGAGTCGATCTGGTTCTTGTAACTTGCGCCACCGATGATGGATACGCAGCGAACGTGTTTTGGAGCGATCTGCCGGCAAAAGGCATCAGTCTGATTTGCCAACTCACGCGTCGGCGACAGAATGAGCACGGTCGAGCCCTGTTTCCGACTAATCTCCAGATTTTGAAGTATCGGAAGCAAAAAGGCTGCGGTCTTACCCGTTCCGGTCTCGGCCGTCGCAATAACGTTCTTGCCTTGTAAAACTAAAGGAATCGCCTGTTCTTGAATAGGTGTAGGCGTAATGTAACCCAATGACTCGCATCTCGCCGTCAACGACGGCTGCAAGCCTAAATCTTTAAAACTCATTTGTATTTTCTAATTATCTCTCTACGAGTAACCGTAGCCCGAATTCATGAAGAGCCAGCATTCCATTTAGAACGCGCACACCAACACTTGAATCGTGAACTACGCCTTGAGGCGAGGTTCATTACGGTATTCGATTATTTTAAGAAGTTATCTAACGGTGGGTTAATACTTTCGGCTTAACGGTATGAGCGAAGGACCAACGCGAGAAGGCTCAACAAAAAACTTAAGCCGCTTCTGACAGTTATAAGGGGACCATCTCTCGAGTTTTGATCGCTGACTCACATTGAGGGCGAAATTACCGTCGACAAAAGAGAGAAGGAATTATCAAATAGTGAGACTACAGTAAGTTACGGAAAGTTGCAAGCTAATTTAGACGGACCCATTCCGCGGCTACATCCCGCGGCGTCCGCTTTTTGCCATCCACCTCGTAATTCAGTCGCCGCATTTCGTCGGTCGAAATTGCGTTATTCAGGCGTTGGAACGCATCGCTCAATACACCAAGTTTATCCGAAAGGCCTATAAACACTGCCTGATATGGCGGAAAGTAGTGCCGATCGTCCTCAAGCTGAAATAGATCGAGCGAGGAGATCAAACCGTCCGTCGAGTTTCCCGCGATGATGTCCAACTCGCCGGTTTGGAGAGCCCGATAGGTCAAAGAAAGATCCATTTCCCTCGGCTGTTTCACGAAGTTAAACTCGTATGCTTTGGCAAATCCCGGATAACCGTCGGCTCGGGACATAAAATCCTGACCAAACCCGGCCTGCCAGTTTTTAGCAAGGGGAACTGCGTCCGAGATCGTTTTTAACCGGTTCTCACGAGCTGCCTGGCCGCGCACGAGGATCGCGAAATCGTTCGCAAAACCAATCGGCGGGCTCAAGACCAGATGAAATTTCTCGGCGTATTCGGTTTTTGTCTGGTCGTATACGGCCTGAGGATCTGTCAGCGGCGGGTGCTTCAGGATCGCGGTGTACGCTGTTCCCGTGTATTCGGGATAGACATCGATTTGGCCGGACAGCAGGGCGTCGTGAGGGATTTTCCCACCGAGCTCAAACCGTCGCTCAACGGCGATTCCTTTCTGTTCCAGCACTTGAGCGAGAATCTCGGCGAGGATGACCGACTCGGTAAAATCCTTGGATCCGACGACGACCTTGTCTTGCCCCGCCTCACCAATTACAGATCGAACCCCAGGCACGAAGATCGATAACACGATCATGATCAACGCACCGGCAAAAGCTAAGCCCAACAATTTCCGACTTGCCGATGGCCTGGCACCGATCTCGTAGGTCTTCTCGATTTGTCCAAGAGCGAGATCACCCAGCAGAGCGAGGACCGCTGATGCGATAGCTCCAGCAAGCAGCAGATTGTTGTCATTTTGTCTAAGACCCCGGAAGATGAACGTCCCGAGCCCGCCGGCGCCAACCGCCGCCGCGACCGTAGCGACACCCACCGAGATAACAACGGCGACACGTATCCCGGTTAGGATGACCGGCATTGCCAGTGGAAGCTCGACCATACGGAGGCGCTGCCATTCTGTCATCCCCATGGCGGTTGCGGCTTCTCGCAGCCTCGGTTCAATACCAAGAATACCAGTCACGGTATTTCTGATTACCGGCAGCAGAGCGTAAAGGGCAAGCGCGATAATTGCGGTCCGTGCGCCGATCCCTCCGATGAAGGGAATCGGGATCAGCAATCCGAACAGAGCGAGACTGGGAACGGTTTGCATGACATTCGCGAAACCCAAAACGGGGGCGCGCAATGCCTTGCTGCGGGTCAGGAGTACACCCAAAGGCACACCTACGGCCACCGCAACTCCCGTGGAAATGAGGACAAGAAGAACATGCTCACGCGTCAGGGTCAGCAGTTCTCGCCAGTTCTCTTGTAAAAACTGAAATAAATCCATTAACCGAAAGCTATCGTTTCCAAATACTGCTTCGCGAGCGGCAGGTCGGATGTCTGGAACTCGTCGGGCGTTCCTACCAAAACGACCTTGCCCCGCTCCATCAATGCGATCTTCGTCCCGAGCAGCATCGCTTCACGCAGATCGTGCGTAACAAATACGGCGGTCTTACCAAGCGTACGCACGAGCTCAGCAAATTCCTTTTGAAGTCTTGTCCGCGTTATCGCGTCGAGGGCACCGAACGGTTCGTCCAAGAGGACAATGTCAGGGTCGGCGGCGAGCGCCCGTGCGACCCCCACGCGTTGCCGCTGACCGCCTGAAAGCTCGTGTGGAAAACGGTCCGCGAACCTGGCCGGGGCAAGTCCGACGAGCTCCATCATTTCGACGATCCGATCGGATCGTCGTCCGTCGTTCCAATCAAGGAGTTTGGGCACCAGACCAATATTCTCAGCAACCGAAAAATGCGGCATGAGTCCGGCCTCCTGCAGCACGTAGCCTATGCGACGCCGCAGCTCGATCACGTCCCACTCCGTCGTAGCCTTTCCCTCGACGAGCACATTTCCTTCAGTGGGCTCGATGAGGCGATTGATCAACTTCAGCGTTGTGGTCTTTCCGCAGCCCGATTCGCCGAGAAGGACGATGGTGTCGCCCTCACAAACCTCGAGGGTAATACCGCTCAATATTACCGTGCTGCCCACGCTGTAGCCTGCCGAGCGAAATTGTATTGTTACAGGTGTTTGGACCATCGGGACGTCAAAAAAGTGTAACAGCTGATGCAATTTTTATTTTTATTACGCGTTCGTGTTTGACGGACGCAAAAAGCTTTACCGACAGGCGTCTTTGTGAACGAGCCGCCGAGGCGGCCGATATATGGTGGAAACGAAAATGAAAAATCTTTCGACAAGTTTCGGAAAATTAAGTCTATTGACAGCGGCTATGATCTTAACCGTCACCTCGGCGAATATTTATGCGACCGATGCGCCGTCGGCGGCAACGATGCGGGCGTCAAAAGTACAAGAGGCCGAGCAAGTGCTCGCGAGCCTCGGCTATTGGATCACAAAGGTAGACGGTAAGTCCGACGATTCGACGCGACAGGCCATCATCGCCTTTCAAAAGGTCGAAGGTTTGAAGCGCACGGGCGTTTTGAACGATGAGGTTCTGCGAAACCTTCGATTGGCGTCGAGGCCTTCAGCAAAACACTCGGGAGCGGCCCACGTCGAAATCGATATAAGTCGACAGGTTATCTTTCTGGTAGATGCCGAAGGCGAGGTGACGAATGTTCTGTCGACCTCAACCGGCAACGGCGAGCGATATTTTAGCGAGGGCAAATGGCAGACGGCATTCACGCCGCGCGGCACATTCAAGATCCAGCGCCAGATCAAGGGTATTCGCAAAGCTCCCCTGGGCCAGCTCTATTACCCGAGCTACTTCAATGGCGGCATCGCGATACACGGCAGCAACTCGATCCCGGTCAAAGCCGCGAGCCATGGCTGTGCCCGCATTCCGCGATTCGCTGACAAGCAATTTGTCGAAATGGTGAAGGTCGGAATGCCAGTTTACGTTTACGACTAGCGTTCTGGTTTCGTGTGTTTCGTGTAGTTGTATGTTTGCAAGGTCCGTGCGCCTTCGTGTGTTTCGTGTGCTTAGTGGTTCGGCTTTCATAGAGCAAACCACGAAGCAACTGTGTTAAGAGTCAAGCTCCCGAAGGCTTG
>JBDTWZ010000027.1:0-24677 GCA_040006435.1 Acidobacteriota bacterium | reverse complement strand
GAGTATAGGTTCAATCACCGTCGTGACAATCTATACAAAACGCTGTTGTCGTTGTTGGGGTCTCATCCATTATGATCGCTTAACTACTCTAGACCCTTGCTAAATAGTAACCGCTTCCTTGTATTCGCCCCAAATTTTTCGGAGAGCGTGGCTGATCTCGCCAACCGTCACGTCACTCTCGACGCAGTGTAAGATCCGGGGAAGAAGATTCTCCGTGCCGCTTGCTGCTTCCTGCAGGCCAACGATCGCGAGGTTCGCCCGATCGCTGTCGCGTCTCGTGCGCACCGCTCCCAGACGTTCGACCTGACTCCGCTCGATATCTTCGTCGATCGTCATGATCGGTATTTGCGTCGATTCCTCGCTCTGGAACTTGTTCACGCCGACGACGATCGCATCCCGCTTTTCGACCGCACGCTGATAATCGTACGCCGCTTCCTGAATTTCACGCTGGACATAACCGGTTTCTATCGCCCGTAACATGCCTCCCATCGCGTCGATCTTTTCGATGTAATCGACGGCGAGATTCTCGAGTTGCGTCGTAATTTCTTCGACTGCGTAACTTCCGGCAAACGGATCAACCGTATCGGCAACGCCGGATTCATGTGCGATCACCTGCTGCGTACGAAGCGCTATTCGCGCGGCGTTTTCCGTGGGCAGAGAAAGAGCCTCGTCCATCGAGTTCGTGTGAAGACTCTGAGTTCCGCCGAGCACCGCTGCGAGCGCTTGTATTGTGGTTCGAACAATATTCACTTCTGGCTGTTGCGCAGTAAGCGTCGAGCCGGCGGTTTGAGTGTGAAAGCGAAGCATCAGAGATTTCGGATCCTTTGCGTTGAATCGGTCCCTCATTATCCGTGCCCACAAACGCCTTGCGGCGCGGAACTTCGCGATCTCTTCGATCAGGTTGTTGTGCGAATTGAAAAAGAACGAAAGCCGCGGCGCAAAGCTATCGACATCGAGCCCGACGTCGATCGCCGACTGCACATAACAGATCCCGTCAGCGAGTGTGAACGCAATCTCCTGTGCGGCGGTCGAGCCCGCCTCGCGAATGTGGTAACCCGAGATCGAGATCGTATTCCAGTTCGGAACCTCGGCGGCGCAGTACGCGAATGTATCGGTGATCAGCCGAAGCGACGGCTTTGGAGGATAAATGTACGTTCCGCGTGCGATGTACTCCTTTAGAATATCGTTCTGGATGGTGCCACTCACTTTGTCGAACGCGACACCTTGCTTTTTCGCAACCGCGAGGTAAAGACACAACAGAGTCGATGCCGTCGAGTTGATCGTCATCGAGGTAGAAACGCGATCGAGCGGAATGCCGTCGAGTAGCGTCCGCATGTCATCCAAGCTGTCGATCGCGACGCCGACCTTACCGACCTCACCCGCCGCGAGTGGATCGTCCGAATCAAGACCGATCTGGGTCGGCAGATCGAACGCGACGCTCAAACCCGTCGTCCCTTGTGAAAGCAGATATTTGTATCTCGCGTTCGATTCTTGAGCGGTGGCGAAACCCGCGTACTGCCGCATCGTCCATGATTTGCCGCGGTACATATTTGCCCGAGTTCCTCGCGTGTAAGGAAATTCGCCCGGCGCTCCCAGATCGTCGGCGTAATTTATCGGTTCTGTGTTATCTGGATTGAAGTCGGCGGGCAGCTCAATACCCGAGGACGTTTCAAATTTTTCGCGGCGCTCGCTCATGATCGTGCATAGATTAGCATAGCAGTGGTCAGTGGTCAGTGGTCAGTGGTCAGTGGTCAGTGGTCAGTGGTCAGTGGCCGGTGGTCGGTGGGCGGTTGCCAGTTATCATCTTTCAGTTATTTCCTATCAGTTATTCCGAAGCAACTTGGTATAATTCGATTTCCGAAATAACTGACCACCGACCACTGACCACTGACAACTGACAAACGACCACTGACCACTGCCTTGAATTACTACAACTACTTCACAGAGATCGAGGATACGTTCGTTCGCCGACGCGGAAAGCACCTTCTGCTCTCGCCGATCGATTGGGCGATGATCGAAGGCTGGCAGGAGCGCGGGATTCCGTTGCACATCGTCATCCGGGCGATCGAGAGCGTATTCGATGGATATGACAAGAATCCTGGGCCGCGCTCGATAAAAGGACTGCTCTATTGCCGCGAAGAGGTCGAAGCTCAGTTTCTCGAATGGACCTCGATGCAGGCTGGCAAGCAGAAGTCGAATGAAGGCTCGATCGAATTTTCGCCCGACCAAATCGAGAAACATATCGAGACGGTCATCGGCGACCTACAGAAATCTCAGAATCCGGACCTTCGCGAAGATATCGAGCGTTCGATCGTGCGTCTTCGCGAACTTTCGACGAATCATTCGAACGATCTCGCCACCGCCGATCAGGCATTGTCGGATGTCGAAAGCCTGCTCGAGCATGTACTGTTGACCAAGCTGAACAAAGAGCGTTTGGCGGAAATTGAAAAGGATGTTGCCTCTCAGCTTAAGCCGTACAAGTCGCAGATGGATGCCGACGCATACAAGCAGACGTCGCGCGTGATGATATTAAAACGCCTTCGGGACGAAGAGGGCATTCCGCGTTTGAGTTTGTTTTATCTGTAGTGGTTATATAACGCAGAGATTGCATAGAACGCGGAGATTTTTGGTCCGTCTCTGCGTCCTCTGCGAGCTCCGCGTTAAGAAATTCTTGCTTATGTACAGCGTAGATGACCTCATCGAGGTCGAAATCAAAAAGATCGTCCCTCGTGGATTCGGGCTCGCGTTTGCTCACGAGCTCACTGTTTTTGTCGCGCTCGCTGTGCCCGGTGACACGGTTGTTGTGCGTCTAACCGAGATAAAAGGAAAGACTGCCTTTGCAGAGATCGACAGCCTAATAACGCCGTCCCCGCAAAGGGTTGCGCCCCCGTGTCCGTACGTCGGCCGATGCGGCGGATGCGACTTCCAGCAGATGACTTATGCGGCTCAGCTCGAAGCAAAAGTCGGGATCATTCGCGACAACCTACATCGTATCGGGAAGATCGAATACGACGATGAAATAAAAATGATCCCGAGTCCCTACGAATTCGGCTACCGCCTTCGCGCACAGTGGCACATCGACGCTGACAAACGTGAGATCGGTTACTACGAACGCGATTCTCGTAACCTCGTGGCGATCGAGCACTGCCCGATCCTCGTCGCCGAGCTTGATGACGAGCTCCAACTCGTGCGCGGCAATTTCGACTGGGATAGGTTTCGGCCAAAAACAGGAGCCATCGACGCGGCGTGCGGGGATCGCGGAGCGACCTCGCTGTATTCGGAAGCCCTGGATCTTAGCGACAACGACATTACGCTTTCTGCCGCCGGCGAGCATTACACGTTTGCGGCCAGTGTTTTTTTTCAGGGGAACAGGTATCTGATAGAACCCTTGATCGAGACAGCGATCGGCGACGCCCGCGGCGAGCATGCACTCGATCTATACTCGGGCGTCGGGCTGTTTACCCTTCCGCTCGCCAGGCGATTCAAAAATGTGACAGCCGTTGAGGACTATTCGCCGGCCGTGGCATTCGCGCGTCGGAATATCGTGAACGCAGCTTTGTCTAATGTAGATCTGGTAAGCCGGCCCGTGGGAGGATTCCTGAGCGAATACGCGGGGCGACAAATTGATTTCGCATTGCTAGATCCGCCGCGTTCCGGAACTGAAAAGAAAACGGTCCTTGACTTGATAAAGCTGAGACCGCGAACCGTATCGTATGTTTCATGTGATCCGTCGGTTCTCGCCCGCGATCTGCGCCGCTTTCTCGATGGCGGATACGAGATCGAATCGATTACGGCGATCGATCTCTTTCCTCAGACTCATCACGTCGAAACCGTCGTGCGCCTCAAAGCTCCTCTCCTTGTTTAGGAGGGGTGGCCGCCGTTTCGGGGGAGGGGGTGGTAGTTCAAAAAATCTGATTCTGCCTAACTACCACCCCGCCTCGCAAAGCCGCGGCTCCCCTCTTAAAAAAGGACGTGCGCGTTTGTGGCGAAACCATCGCGTTACCCGCTTGAGGTAAGTTTCTGAGCATCTCCAAAACTTTTCCGGCACTCAGATCGTTTGTATTGCTGCAATTGGCTAAACTAAACTAGTTTTATGGCGAAAAAGAAGGACGAATCCGAGGCGATGACGAAGGGTCATTTTGTGCGTTGCCGTTACTGCGGGCAGAAGAATTCGGTAAAAGCCGATTACAAGAACAATGCGGCGAATTGCGGCAAGTGTAAGCTTCGGCTTTCGAATGAACCTCACAAGAAGTTTGCCGACCTTAGCAAGCACGAGTACATTCACCCGGCGGACAGCAAAGCTCTCGCGGCGGTCAAGGCGATACCGGGTGTCGACTCGGCGCTCAAGAAACTGCTTGAGTGGACAGGCGAGTCAGCGATACGTGTAATGTTCATGGCGAGTGCGGTCAAGGTTACCCCGAAGCAATGCCCCGATTTGCACGCCAAACTCCAGATCGCCTGCACGACGCTCGGGGTTGATATGCCGGATCTTTACGTCCAGCAGAATCCGCTGGTGAATGCATTCACGGGAGGTGTCGAAAACCCCATCATCGTGCTTCACTCGGCGCTCATCGAGCGGCTAAACGACGAAGAAACGCTTGCCGTTATCGCACATGAGGTCGGACACATCCACGCGGAACACGTACTCTATCTAACGGCGGCGAAACTTATGGAGGCTCTGACGAATCTGAGTGTCGCGCGACTCATCCCCGGTTCCGAGATCTTGAAGTTCATCGTATCCGCTGGTATCGCAGGTGCCTTGCTTGCGTGGGCAAGACGAGCCGAACTGTCATGTGACCGGGCCGCTCTGCTCGTCGTCCAGGATCCGCATGTCGTCGGTCGTACGATGATGAAGCTCGCCGGCGGGACCTTTGCGTCGAAGATGGATTATGACCAGTTTCTCGAACAAGGGCGCGAGTTTCAGAAGAACTACGATGAGAAAAAGCTTGACAAGTTCTGGGCCGACATCATCAACGCGGGCATGTCGCACCCGTTCCCGATCTGGCGAGTGTCGGAAGTCATTAAGTGGGTAGAGGATGGCGAGTACGAAGAGGTGATGAAGGAGAATTAGATTTCGTGGTACGACTGCTGCTCTTTTGTTTATTGCTCTCGCTCACGCCTCTAGGCGTGTTTCCCCAGACTGATGCGGCGATTAAGCAAAGATTCAAAAGCAAAAATTACACAGTAACGTGGGGCAATCGTCCCAGCTATCCGGCAGATTCGGAGTTGGTTATCGGGTACGGGAGCGGCCATGGCGGCTCTCTCGGCTGGCTTCGATTCCGACCGATCGAAGGGGGCGTCGAGGTTCTGTCAATCGAATTGGACCCGGGTTGGCACCCGTCTAAATCGAAATGGTCTCCTGATGTGGTTCCGGTCGCGGTGAAGCGCGGACCGATGGCGAAGCAGGCTTACGCTTCACTTCTCCATGATCTCGCGATAGTGAAGTCCGGTCGGCTGAAAGCTATTCAACGGAACTCGGTCTCGATGTCGTCGGCAAACTTCTGGGTCGCGTCTCGTCTCGTATTTCGCGACCGGACGCTGCTGAATTGGAATTGGGCGGGTTACGCGGGAAGTTTTGATGAGATTGAATATGCTAAACCGAACGCGGCGGTTGATCTTGCTCGTGCAAAAATAGCAAAGCTGCCGCTCAAGGAACATTCTCTAAGCGTTGAGGAACGTCGGTGGGCTAGTGCTAAGTTTATTGAAGATTGGAACGAGCTAAGCGCGCGGGAGTTCTATTGGTGGGTGGCTGAGCGCCTTATTATGCTGAGCGGCCAGACCGGAGACTTTACTGTACTTCCTAAGTTACGCGAGATCATGAGCGGTCCGCTGACAGGGAGCCCTTCGGATAGGCGAGTTTACTATGCGATCAATGCAATCACCCGAATAACCGGAAAGGATGTTCGGCCAAAACCAGTTGAAGAAATGGATCTCGAATCGACACGGCGACGCGTCCTGGATACCCTCAGCGAGATGGAGAAGTGAGAGTGCTGGTAGTTCTTACTACAACACCGAGCTCCGCGGAAGCTGAGCGTTTGGCGCAGCTGATTGTCGAATCAAAACTCGCCGCCTGTGTCCAGATCCTTCCGACAATGACATCGATTTATTTCTGGAAAGGGAAGGTTCAATCCGAGCCGGAGCATCTGCTGCTGATTAAAACGCTCGACGAAAAGTTTGACGAGCTAAGCGAATTCATCAAAACAAATCACAGCTACGACGTGCCGGAGATCGTCGCCATCGATGCCGAAAAAGTGTCGGCCGATTATTTGAAATGGATGACGGATTACCTTACCTGATCTTTCGACGGCGCGGTCCTTTAAGACCGGCGTCGCCGTTGTCGTGCGCGGCATCGTGCGTCTTGACAATGAAGTCGACGGCGTCCGAAGGCGAGTCGGTGAGATGCATTAAGCCGAGGTCTTCCTCGTTGATGTTCTTCTCGTTGAGCATCGTCGAGGTAACCCAGGCCAGAAGTCCACGCCAGTACTGCGAACCGAAAAGCACGACGGGGAAATTGCGTATCTTGCGCGTCTGAATAAGGGTCAAAGCCTCGAAAAGCTCATCCAGCGTTCCGAAGCCACCAGGAAAAATGATGTAGGCGTTGCTGTACTTGATGAACATCGTCTTGCGGACGAAGAAGTATTTGAACGAAAGGGACCTTGTCTGATACGGATTCGGAGCCTGTTCGAAAGGAAGCTCGATGTTACAGCCGACCGAGACCTTTCCGGCCTCGAAGGCACCCCTATTCGCCGCTTCCATTATTCCGGGACCGCCGCCCGTGATGATTTCGAACCCTGCATCGGCGAGCAGCTTCGCGGTCTCGCGTGCAGCGATGTACATCTCGGTTCCTTCGTCAGTTCTTGCGGAGCCGAAGATCGAAACACCGCGCGTTATCGTTGCCAGATCGTCGAAGCCGCCGACAAACTCGCCCATGATCCGAAAAACCCGCCACGAATCTGACGTCTTATACTCGTCTTCCGGTTCCGGTGAGCGGAGCAGGACTTCGTCGTCCGTAAGCTGCCAGTACTCAGGCACCTTTTCGAGTGTCTTTGCCTCGGCAACGGTTTCCGGTTCGCCGGATGTTTTCGGACTTTTAGCCTTTCTCTTGTTTGCGTCAGTTTTCGCCATCTTTTAGATTTGCGATTTTCGAATTTTGATTTGCGATCGCGCTGTTACGACAGCCCGCACAGATGACCTACGTTTTACGACGGCGATCGAAATTCGCAAATCCCAAAATCGAAAATTCCTAGACTCCCATTATGTTGTAGCCGCAGTCGACATAGATCGTTTCGCCGGTGATGCCTGAGGAAAGATCGCTGACCAGGAACAAAGCCGTATTGCCCACTTCGGCGGCCGACACGTTTCGCTTCAGCGGAGCTCGTTCGCCGACATATCCGAGCAGTGAGCTCATCCCTCGAACGCCACGCGCCGAGAGCGTGTTTATCGGCCCCGCGCTTATCGCGTTGACGCGGATGTTCTGCTTGCCGAGGTCGGCCGCGAGATAGCGCGTCGATGCCTCGAGCGCCGCCTTCGCCACGCCCATTACGTTGTAGTTCATCACCACTTTTTCCGCGCCGTAGTAGCTCATCGTCACTATGCTTCCGCCATCGGCCATCAGGGGAGCTGCGCCGAGTGCAACCTGTGTCAGCGAAAAGGCGCTTATCTGAAGTGCCGTCGTGAAGGCATCGCGGGTCGTCGTGACAAACTCGCCCTCGAGAGCCTCACGCGGTGCAAACGCGATCGAGTGGATCAGATAATCCAGCTTGCCGTATTTGTCCTTGACCGCTTCGAACGTCGCGTCGACCTGTTCCTGGTCCGACACGTCGCATGGAACGACGAGTGAATTCGGGAGCGTATTAGCGAGATCCTCGACGTTTTCTTTTATACGCTCGGACTGGTACGTAAACGCCTGGCTCGCACCGTGTGCTCCGCACGCCGAAGCGCACGCCCACGCGATCGAACGCTTGTTCGCGACACCGAATATCAGTCCAACTTTATTTTCAAGCATAGGTTCGTGAATAGTGAATCGTAAATCGTGAATAGTGCATCGTAAGCGGTGGACGGGCAATCTTACTATTTACGATTCACTATCACGATTTACTAATCGGTTACATAAATTCTTTGAAGCGCCTCAAAATCGAGCAGGCGTATGTCCACGTCGACCGGCGTACCCGAGAAACGTTTCGTGTTCAAGCTCTTACGCAGACGTTCTTCGTCTTCGAAGTTAAGCTGCGTAACCAAGATCACCATTAGTCTGACTCCCATCCCAACATTCATCTGCCCGACGATGGTCTTGGCACGAGCCATCTTTCGCATCATGGAGTCAATTCGCTCTTGCCGCAGTTCGGGTCCAACAAGAAACGACACCTCCGCGCAGATCAGCATTTCCTGCTTGACGAGGACAGCGTCGAAGGGAACGTCACCGAGGCTCACATGCCGGAGAATGGGGACTTGCTCTTCCTGTTGTATCTGCCGCAACGCAAGATCCTCAGCGACGATGTAAGCAGACTGCAGATCGCTGATCTGTTCCGGAGTCACCTCAAGAATTCTCGAAAGCTCCACCACCTCAATGTTCAAACTCTCTCGTTGAACTTCCGGCAGGGCGGGTTCCCAATCGATCCTCGATTCGTCTCTAACTGCCTCAAGACTGCGGATTGCTCGGACGCTCAGAAAAGAATATAGATGCAGAGCGACGATCGAAATCGCTAAAACGATGACGAAGGGCCACGCAGCCTGATAAACCGCCATTGCCAACGCGACCCAAAGACAAATGCCGACAGTTAACATGACGGCCGTCGGCGGAGCGGTCCGCTGATGCTGCGAGAACCTGACGAATGAGTTGTCGAGTTGTCTGGCCATCTTAGGTAGTGAATAGTGAACGATGAATGGAAGACGTCCTCACTATTCATCATTCACTAGTCACAATTCACTAACCATTGCACGCTCAAACGGGATGTCGTCAAAGTGCGTCATCTGTTTGAAATCGCTAAATCGCTGGTTGATCTCGGGGTAATCCAGAGCATCGACGCGTTCGGTGCCGAATTTCTCGACGTTGAACGAAGCCATTACTGATCCATAGACCATGGCCCGCCGCATCGTCTCATCCGTGATATCTTTCTGACTCGCGAGATACCCCATAAAGCCCCCGGCAAACGTGTCGCCCGCACCTGTCGGATCAAACACGCTCTCGAGCGGATATGCCGGCGTCGAGAAATAGCTATCTTTCGTAAAAAGTGTCGCACCATACTCGCCTTGTTTGATCACGACCGCCTTCAGACCGAAGTCCATTATCTTTCGGGCTGCTTTATGAATGTTCGGCTCATCGGTGAGCTGTCGCGCTTCGGCATCGTTGATGATGACACAGTCGACGACCTTGATCGTCTCGATCAGTTCATCTTTCATCGACGAGATCCAGAAGTTCATCGTGTCCATCGCAACGAACTCCGCCCCGGAACATTGCTCGCGCACTTGCTTCTGAAGCATTGGCAGAATATTCGCAAGGAACAGGAGACGAGCGCTCTTGGACTTTTCCGAAAGCTTCGGGTTGAACGTTTCAAACACATTGAGCTGCGTATCGAGCGTGTGCGCGGTGTTCATGTCGTAATCGTACCGGCCGCTCCAGAAAAACGTCTTGCCGTCCGGCACGATCTCGATATCGTCCGTGTTGATCGCATGACGCTTGAACACTGCCCATTCGTCGTCGCCGAAATCGCCGCCGACAACGCCGACCGCATTGACCTGGGTAAAAAAACTAGCCGATAGCGAGAAATGAGTCGCGGCACCGCCGAGGATCTTTTCGCGTTTCCCGAACGGCGATTCCAAAGCGTCGAACGCAACCGAACCAACTACTGTTAATGACATATTGATTAGAATTCAGAATTCAGAATTCAGAAATCCGAGTTCAGAATTTGGCGAAGAATTGTTCTTGGCTGACATCTGACTTCTGATTCCCGACTTCTTAAGATTTTACACGCCATGGGGGATTTTTGCGATTATCGCCCGCGTGAAACAGGCAGATCTTGTTGCCGTTCGGGTCTTTTAGATAGGCTTGCCGCCAAAGCCATGGACGGTCGGTCGGGTCTTCGGCGAATGTGAGGCCTTTTGATTTAAGCTCATCGAAGGTTGCATCCAGGTCTTCACATTCGAAATAGAGGACGATGTTGTTTGTGATTTGGACGTTTTCTGACTGCTGGATCGAGAGCGTCGAATCGCCATCGGGACATTCGAGCCGGGCATAACGGGGAAGTGAATCGACGATTATTCGAAGGCCAAGCTGCTCAAAGAACTCGGCGGTTTCGGTGGGTTTTTCGGTGTAGATCGTGACTTGGTTTAGATTCACACTAGGCTTCCCATTACATCATTACTAAATTACTGAATTAATAATTACATCTGAAAGCAAAGGGAGCGAGTGATAGGGCAACATGATTCTGGAAGGTAATTATTTATTCCGTGATTTAGTAATTATTAATGACTGGCTAGGGGCGTCGCAGCGTTCTTCAGCAACGCCAGAGTCTTTTCCGCTTCGTCGCGATACTGGCTTTCAGGCTTTTTCTCGATCAGGAGCGACAGGTATGCGACCGCATCTTCGCGGAGTTTGGCGGGTGCGAATTTATCTTCTTTGTCCGATTTCGCGTTAACCTTCTGCTTTCCCTTATTTTCGGAGAGATAGTAGCTGCTCATCCCGGCGTAGTACAAGAACTCATCCATCCGTGAAAAGTCAGGATAAGCGGCAAAGGTCTCTTCAAAACGCATGAGGACAGCCTTGTAAGCCTTCTTGAGTAAAAAGTATTGCTTGGCGACGTTCAGGTTGTGTTTGGCATCCTGTTCGAGTATCGGATCGCGGTCGATGGCGCGATCGATATTGCGTTGGGCCGAGACCGTAGAATTAAACAGCAATCCGCTGAGGACGACAAAAACAATGGAGACAAGTATGCGTTTCATAACAACCTAAAGATGATATTAACCCGTAATAGGTTTTCCCGTGTCTAACGGCTACGCGGTGAGCTTAGGCTCCCCTCCTTGTTTGGAAGGGTGTGTCAGCCGCTTCGGCTGGCGGGGGTGGTAGTTCCAAAAAAAACTGGTTCGTCCAAATCATTCGGTACTCTTCCTAAACAAGGAGGGGAGTCTTTTAACTAGCGATACTTCCCAATTACGGCCTCGAGCTTTCTAAACGTCTCTTCCGGCCACAGATCCGGAGCGGTAAAGATCGCGTTCTTCGTCGCATCGGCATATTGATTTGGCGTTTTCTTCGCCGCGACGCGTTTCACCGCGTCCTTCAAAATAAGCTGAGCGTTGCGAACGTTCTTGTTCAGATATTCGATGACGATGTCGACCGTCACGTCGTCGTGCCCTTCGTACCAGCAGTCGTAATCGGTGACGAGCGCCAGCGTAGCGTAGGCGATCTCGGCTTCGCGAGCGAGCTTTGCTTCCTGCAGATTCGTCATGCCGATGATGTCCATGCCCAATTGGCGATAGACCACCGATTCAGCCTTCGTAGAAAATGCCGGGCCTTCCATGCAAAGGTAAGTGCCGCCGCGATGCGTGGTGACGCCGACTGATTTGCACGAAGCTTCAAGAATGTCACCGAGCTCATTACAAACCGGACGGGCGAACGTCACGTGCCCAACTATGCCTTCGCCAAAGAAGGTCGATTCTTTTACTCTTCCCCGCGTGCGATCGAAAAACTGGTCGGGAATGACCATATCGGTCGGTTCGTATTTCTCTTGCAAACTGCCGACAGCAGAGACCGACAAGATGTATTCGACGCCGAGCAGCTTCATCGCGTAGATGTTTGCGCGAAACGGAAGCTCGGTAGGCAGCAGCTTATGTCCGCGGCCATGACGCGGCAGAAACGCGACCGTCACACCCTCAAGCTCGCCGATGATGAACGCGTCGGACGGATCACCGAACGGTGTCTCAACCACCTGCTCTCTTACGTTTTGCAGCTCGGGCATTTGGTATAGACCCGAGCCGCCGATGATGCCGATACTTACTTGATCCATGTTGAATTTGCTATTGTTTACTGCAATCGATCGTAGCCACGAGAGCGGATAATTCACCAGTATTTCTTTTACTTACCAGCGAGTCGAGCGTATCGCTCTTCGCTTTCGGTTTCTCTTTTAAAATTCTTTCGTAGGTTTTGAGGGCAGATTCCAATCCCACGAGTTGGGCCGCCTTCTCGTCGGACTTCTTGTCCGGGTTCTGCAACTTGAACGCAGCCATTGCGATGGTATACGTCGTAATCAGATCGCCACTATATTTGTACTTTTTATCCGAAAACAAACCTACTACACCCCCGCAAAGCCCGACCGTAACCTGGTCTGTCTCTATCACCCATTTTAGGGCTTGTTCGCGCATTTTTATTGTTTCTTTATCAAGAGGCGTTTCCTCGAGCGCTCGTGCTGTTTTGATAACCAACTCTTTTTCAGATTGCCCAAAGCTCAATTGTGCCGAGAGCCCGATGATAAGGAGCGTAAATATAATCGCAGACGTTTTCATTCTATTCTTTCCTTTCTTAATTGTTAGTTGCCTTGGGCCACATGCTAATTTCCTGGGTAATCGAACGGCGTTATTTTTCCATCAACTTCAACAAGTCGGCATAGCGGCATCTCGAGATCATGATAAAAGAGACAAAGCCAATTCTCCTCGACAGCCTGAGGCAAGATCGTTTTCTTAAATTCCAATGTTTCAGTGGGATAAAGATCGTAGCCCATTATCCACGGCCGGGCGAGATGATGGCGCGTCGGGATCAGATCAGCAAAGCCGTACACAGTTTGGCCCCCACGATCCAAACGCCACGTCTGCATCGTCTTCGAATGCCCTTTTATAGTTTCCATTCGCAGGCCTTCGACGACTTCGTAGTCGTCTGGCTTTAACTCGAGCTGTCCTGACGCTACGAGAGGCTGCCAGTTATCGGGGAGATAGCTTGCCCGGTCGCGCTCGTGCGGATTCTCTGCCGCCTCGAGTTCGCTTTTTGAGACGAGGTAACGAGCGTTCTTGAACTGCGGAATGCGGGGTGTGGAATGCGGAGTCTTTGCGGTTGACGCCGTCTCTTCCATTCCGCGTTCCACATTCCGCATTCCGCACTCCAGGAGCGTATTTCCACCGGCGTGATCGAAATGAAGATGAGTATTGACGACGATCGTGATGTCTTCGGCGCGACTGCCGGTTTTCTCGAACAGCGTTTCGGCAAACGGCTTCTCACGAAAGATCCCGTACATCCGAGTTTCCTTTTCGCTCCACTTTTCACCGATACCGGTTTCGATGAGGATCTTTTCCTTTCCCGTGTCGATGAACACGCAATTCATGTTCATGCGAATCCGATTCAGTTCGTCAGGCGGGCTGACACGTTCCCAAAGAACACGCGGGACGACTCCAAACATCGCCCCGCCGTCCAATCTGAATTCCGTGTCCGGAATTATTTCTAATCGGTAATCACCAATCTTCACGGATCACTTCTTCTTTGTGCCAGCCTTTTTCGTGTCAGCCTTTACCGGAGATTTTCCGTCAGGTATCTCGGGAGCGGCTCCGTCCGGCTGCCCTCCCATCGACATCTGCTGCTGCTTTTGCATCATTTCCTTGATCTGTTCATCCGATACTTCGGGCACGGTGAAATCCTCAGGTACCTCAACGTGGTTATTCGCAACCAGCTCGTCGATAACCTGCTTTTGTTTTTCTTCCTCGAGCTTCGAACGAACGTAAGCCTTGACCGGCATCTCGCGGCCCATCGGATTGTCGGGGTCCTTAAATCCGGTCGAGATCAGAATATGACGCACGTCATACGTCTCGGTCGGCTGTCCTGCCGGGTCTTTGCCTTCACCTTTTTTCTCAAGCTTTACGATATGATAGCCGTAATCGGTTTCGACAAGCTCCGGTGCAACCTGACCCGCTTCAAGAGCGAGCGCCGCTTGCTCAAACGCCGGGACCATTCGCCCCTTTGGAGTATCGGCATACAGGCCACCCTTCTTCTCCTTCGTCTGAGGATCGGAGTTGCCTGGATCTTCCGAAAATTCGTTTGCCAATGCCGCAAAGTCTTCGCCACCCTTTGCACGGTCGAGGATCTCCTGTGCCTTGGTGCGCTTTGCGCCCGTGTCGAGTTCCGGATGTTCCGCGATATATTTCGCGACGTCTTCGTCACTCACCTTTACCTTCTCCGCCATCTTGTCCGAGTAGAGGCGAGCAAGATACTGCGCTTGCTGAAGCTTTACCTGAAGAGCCACCTTGTCCTGAAACTCTTTCGATATCTCGCCGGCAGCGAGTTTGTCCTCGTATTCTTTTCCATAGATCGCGATCTTTGCGAAGATCTCGCGGGCCTGCGTTTTCTCTTCTTCAGAGATCTCGCGGTCCTTCATCTGTGGATTGCTTTCCTTGAGAAGAGCGACCTTGGTTTCAAGGAATTTTTGAAATTCCAGCTCGTTGTTTTGCGGTCCGAGACCGATCTTGTTTTTCAACGACGCCCAGAATCCCTGCGGAGCCTGATCGCCCTGACCCCAGAACGCATTGATCTGATCTTCAGTGATAAAGCCGAAGGGCGGCATCGGCCCGGCATCTTTATGTGTCTCACGGTCGTAGTTGACGGCGATGACTTCGGACTCAATGTTCTTCAACTCCTGCCGATTATTCGGCTCGTTGGTTAGCCCTTCCTTCTGTGCCTGGCTGGCAAACGCCAGAAGTTGCCTGAGGTTCTCAAGCTGCTGCTTTTTCATTTCCGGGTCTTCGGCAAAACGCTTTAGAACCATCGGATTTACCTTGGCGACATCGGCAAGAAGCATCTCTACTTCTTCCTTGCTGATGCGATTGAACGATCCGGAAGAATGCCCGCCGACCTTGTTCTTCCAAACTACGAGACCGGCACCGATGCCCAGAACGGCAAGCAACAAAATCAGGCCCTTTGTTAAATTACTCAATTTTCAGATCCTCACTTATGACTAAAACTTTCTGTTGAAAATACGTTAAAAATTTCAAACGGCAATAGTATCAAAAATACCCTTTACTTCCTAGAAACGAGTCTAATTATTTCGCTGGACCAACTCCAGAAGCACGCCGTTCGCAGAGCTTGGATGAATAAATGCTACAAGGCACCCCTCGGCTCCGATTCTCGGCATTTCATCGATTAAACGCGCTCCCTGAGCCTTTAGTTTCGCTAATGCGGCCTCGATATCCTCAACCTCGACGGCAATGTGGTGGATACCACCTCCGCGCTTTTCGAGAAATTTGGATATCGGCGAATCGTCGCTGGTCGGCTCAAGAAGCTCGATCCTGCTTTCGCCGAGCGGCAGCATCGCGACGCGGACTTTCTGGTCTTCGACGATCTCGGTATGGACATTTTCGAGCCCGAGGGCGTCCACCCAAAAACGAAGTGCTTCGTCGATGCCTTTAGTCGCGATTCCGAGATGATCGATCTTCATAATCGGTTATTTCAGTAGCTCTTCGACCGCCGAATAAAGATCGGTCTCTTTGGTGGCAACCCGCTCAGCTAATTGTTCCAGTTTCGCCTCGGTGCCGTTTCTGCCAAGAAGTTCGATCAAAAGCCTCTCTCGCAAAAGCTCGACGAGACGCCAACGGGCGATCGCACGCTTTCTGGTCAAACTCCCATCCCCCTGCTTTTGAAAGGCGCGATACGCTTCGATGGCCGTCGAGAGGTCTTCGATGCCCTTGTTTTCGGTCGCTATGGTTTTTACGATCGGCGGTTCCCAGAAATCGGGTCGATGAGCGAGCGAAAGCAGCGATTCGAGTTCTTTCTGAGTTCGCAGCACGCCTTCGCGGTCAGCTTTGTTGATCGCGAAAACATCGCCGATCTCCATGATTCCTGCTTTGATGGCCTGGATGTCGTCGCCCATTCCCGGAACGAGCACGACGACGGAGACGTCTGCCGTCTTGACGATCTCGACCTCGTCCTGCCCGACACCGACCGTTTCGACGATGACCTTATCAAATCCCGCGGCGTCGAGTATCGCGACCGCATCCGCCGTCGCACGAGACAGGCCGCCGAGGTTTCCGCGCGTTGCCATCGAACGGATGAAGACGTTTTTATCAAGTCCGAGCGTCGCCATTCTAATGCGATCGCCGAGGATCGCACCGCCCGAGAATGGGCTTGTCGGATCGACGCAAATAATCCCGACGCGTTCGCCTTTGTCCTTGTAAAAAAAGGCTAGTTTGTCGACGAGTGACGATTTTCCAGCTCCCGGAGCCCCCGTAATGCCGATGATCAGAGCTTTACCGGTATTCGGGAAAACCGCTTTCATCAGCTCGGCCGCGTCGTCGTTACCGTTCTCGACGGCCGAGATCGCTCGAGCGATGGCTCGCGGCTCACCAGCCAGAATTTTATCTATAGAAAACGTCATTGGAGCGGAAATTTGAACCGTAATCTTCTCATTTTCAGGTCTGAAACGAAAACAGCGAGCCAAAATAGGCTCGTTGTCTACAGAAAGATAAAAACCAAAAAGCTACAACAGGGATGAAGGAGATGAAAGGGATGTTGAGAACTCAAAATTCTCCATCCCCTTGATCCCTTACATCCCTGTCATCATGGTTCGCTTTACTACATCGTACCTTCGTCGGCCGACGGCCCGTAAATCGCGGGTACCGCGATGTCGTTTAGTCGAAGATAAACGGACAATTGCCCGCGATGGTGGATGATGTGGTTCATGATGAATGAACGCATGACGGCGACTTTCGGCATCGTGAAATAAATTTGTTCGCCGTTTCGCATTGTCCAGTTTTCCATGAATCGATCATCCGCCGAATTCTTGAGCGTTGTAATCGCCTCGGCGACATTCTTATCAAAAAACTCGATAAGTTCTTCGGTCGTCTTAGGCTCAAACGGCTTGTAATCCATTTTCGAGAAATCAAGCTCCCCATGCTCCATTGTTGGCGGCGTCCAGCCGAACATCTCGGCGATGTGGCTCGCGAGACGTCCGAAGGTCATCGACTTTTCATGCGGTTTCCAATCGAATTTTTCGGCCGGCACCCGTTCGAGAACGGTCCGTGTGACACCCGCCTCGTGTTCCATTTCGGCGATCAGCGCTGTGGCGATGGTATTAGAACGAACTCCGGTTGAACTCATAAGCTATCTCCTTCGAATTGATTTTAGAACGGACGGTGATAATAGCGCAGGTGTTTCACGGATGCAACGCCGTGTCTCACAAACTTCAGTTTGTGATCTTTGGGATATTTTTCGGTAGAGTAGGCGGCAAACTAAAGTTTGCCGGACTTTAGCAACTGCTTTGCGATGACAAGCCGCTGGATCTCCGACGTGCCTTCCCCGATCGTGCAAAGTTTTGAATCGCGCCAGTATTTTTCAGCTGGGTAATCCTTCGTATAACCGTACCCGCCGTGTATCTGGATCGACTCTTCCGCTACCTTCACCGCCGTTTCAGACGCGAACAGCTTTGCCATTGCTGATAGTTGCGTTGTGGTCTTCCCCGCATCCTTCATTGCAGCGGCCTGCATTGTCAGAAGCCGCGCCGCCTCAGTCTGCGTCGCCATGTCAGCGAGCTTGAACTGGATCGCCTGAAACTCCGAGATCGGCCGGCCAAACTGCTGGCGTTCCTTAGCGTACTTTACCGCCGCTTCATACGCTCCCTGGGCGATGCCGACAGACAATGCCGCTATCGAGATGCGACCGCCGTCGAGCACCTGCATGC
The DNA here is from genome assembly GCA_040006435.1 of Acidobacteriota bacterium. Lineage (GTDB taxonomy): Bacteria > Acidobacteriota > Blastocatellia > Pyrinomonadales > Pyrinomonadaceae > OLB17. Next base: position 7,035 of record JBDTWZ010000027.1, on the reverse strand, counting down.
ATTGCAGAAATCCTTCGCCTTCGTTTCCGAGCAGATTCTCGTCCGGCACATAGCAATCTTCAAAGACAACGGACGCCGTTTCCGACGCCCGCATGCCAAGCTTGTTCTCTTTGTGATCCGAACGGAAGCCCTCCATCAATTTGTCGAAGACGAATGCCGAGATCCCGCGATTGCCTTTCGATTTGTCGGTGACGGCGACCGCGACCAGCGTCTGACATGCGATCGCGTGCGTAATGAAATTCTTCGAGCCGTTGACCTTCCATCCACCATTGGATCGGACCGCGTTTGTTCGCGTGCCGGCAGAGTCCGATCCGGCCTGCGATTCGGTTAATCCCCACGCGCCAAACGACTCGCCGCGGGCGAGCGGCACAAGATACTTTTGTTTTTGCTCTTCGCTGCCGAACAAGTAGAGATGGTTCGAGCACAGCGAGTTGTGCGCGGCGACGGACAAGCCGACGGATCCGCAGACGCGCCCAAGCTCTTCGATGATGGTCGCGTACTCGACATAGCCCATTCCCGCGCCGCCATATTCTTCCGGAAACAGCACGCCAAGCAGTCCGAGCTCGGCAAGCTTCGGCCGCAATTCAACGGGGAAGTGCTGCGACTCATCCCACTCCATTACGTGCGGCAAAATCTCGCTTTCGGCAAATTCACGCACGCTGTACTTGATCTGAAGCTGTTCTTCGTTTAGCTCAAAGTTCATATTGGTTGTGGAATATTATAGTCTCAAGTAGGGGTCAGTTGTCAGTGGCCAGTGGTCAGTATTCGTCAGTTAGGGCGGTGCGGGCCAACAACAACAGTTACAGACAACCGACAGACCACTGAGCACTGAAATATGAACTGGCAAGACAATATCCTCACGACCGACGAACCGATCGCACAGCTTCTCCGCGAAACTAAGCGAATCGCAGTTCTCGGAATCAAGCCCGAATCACATTCGTCACAACCGGCTTTCTACGTCTCGAAATACATGCAGAACGCTGGGTTCGATATCGTGCCGGTGCCGGTCTATTACCCCGATGTCACTGAAATTCTCGGTCAAAAAGTTTATCGGGACCTTCGCGACGTTCCCGGCGATATCGACATGGTGAATGTCTTTCGCCGCGACACCGATATCCCAAAACACGTCGACGAGATTATCGCAGCGGGACCGAAGTCAGTTTGGATTCAGTTGGGAATAAGGAACGACGATGCAGCCGAAGCCTTTGCAAAAGCGGGGATCAAGGTGGTGCAGAATTTGTGTCTGATGGTCGAGCATCGGGCTCTTGGGTAACAGGCGGAAACCGGACCGGTAGGGAGGGTGTCTCCTGATTCCGCATTCCGCATTCGAAGACACCCTCGCTACCGGTCGGGTTTCTGCCTTTTGACCCCAGCCAGTAAAGCGATCTCGTCCGCGGTCAACTTCCTGGATCTTCCCACCGGAAGACCCGCGTCCGTCACTGCGCCGATCGAGATCCGCTTGAGCTTCACCACGGAGTGCCCGACAGCGTCGAACATTTTGCGGATCTGCTGATTGTGCCCTTCGAACAATGTCACCTCGTACCAACCATTCTTGTCCGTCGGTTTTAGAACCTTGATATCCGCCGGCGCAGTCTTAAAACCGTCCTCCAGTTTCAACCCGCGCCGCAATTTTCTTATCGCTACCTCGGTCGGCATTCCCTTTGTCTTCACCTGATAAACTTTCGGGATCGTCTTCGATCGGGTGACGGCGTTCGTAAACTCGCCATCGTTTGTCAGGATGATGAGGCCCTCGGTATTGAAATCCAGTCGCCCGACCGGATGAAGCTTTCCGTGACCCTTAACAAGATCGGTGACGAGCGGACGGCTTTGCGGATCAGCAGCGCTGGAGAGATATCCCTTCGGTTTGTTGAGCAGAACGTGGACGGTTTCCCGGTCACGCAGCTTGATATTTATCAGCTTGCCGCGGACCTTGATGTGGTCGGATTCCGGATCGGCTTTCGTTCCAAGCTCGGTGATGATCTTACCGTTGACGGTCACGGCGCCCGACGCGATCAGCTCTTCGGCCGCACGCCGCGACGCAATTCCGGCTTGAGCGATCAGTTTCTGTAATCTTTCTTGCACGGGGAAGAGTTTAACGCAGAGACGCGGAGAACGCAGAGTAGAAAGACAATTTGCCCGCGAATAACGCCAATTGCCGCGAATCAAGAAATCAGAAATTCGCGATCATTAGCGTTATTCGCGGGCAAAAAAATCTTTCTCTGCATCCTCCGCGTGCTCTGCGGTAAAAACTACCCGGCTAGATCCTCGAAGTCCTCGATACTGGGCAGCTCGTTCAGATCCTTCAATCCAAACTGGATCAGAAACTCTTTCGACGTGCCGTACTGCATTGGTCGGCCGACGGTTTCTTTGTGGCCCTTGGTAACGATAAGGCGTTTTTCGAGCAGTGTCTTTATCGCGGAAGCCGACTGAACGCCGCGGATCTCAAGGATCTCAGGTACGGTGACAGGCTGCTTATAGGCGATGACGGCAAGCGTTTCAAGCGAGGCGAGCGAAAGCTTGGCGCTTGGCCGGGTTTTCAAAAACTTGCGGACATCTTCGTGCAGTTCGGTACGTGTCGCGATCTGCCATCCGCCGGCGATCTCACGAATTTGCAGGCCGCTCTCCCGCGTTTCGTATTCTTTCTGCAATTCGACAACCGCCGCTTCCACCGAATCGCGCTCTTCTTCGATAACTTCGGAGAGAAGTTTCGTCGTTATCGGTTCGTCGGCGACGAAGATCAGTGCCTCGACTATCGCGACCAGCTCGGCCATGCTACGTGCAAAGTTTTCATCTGCCGTATCAGTTACAGCTTCGGTTGCAGTTTCAGTTTCCGGTTCCATTCGTGACCGCCTTTAGAATTATTTCGCCAAACGTTTTCTTCTGCGTCAGCTTTACGCTTTCCGTACGGACGATCTCGAGGATGGCGATGAACGCCGTCACGAGCTCGCGTCTGGACTGCATCTCTTCGAAGAATGTTTGAATATTCAATTCCATCTCCTCAAAAATGCGCCGCTTGAGTGTCTTGATCATGTCCGAGAGCGAGATCTCCTCACGTGCGATCTCCATCTTGATCTCGTCGCGATGGCGCAAAAGGATCTTCTGAAAAATCGTCACGATATCGAAGACCGATGCGTTGATCTCGGCATTTGCGTCGTCCGATTCGATCTTCCCGCGTCCGAACACCGCCTGTTCGATCGTCGTTCGCTCGTACAACATCTGCGATGCGGCCTTGTACTGTTCGTATTCGAGAAGCCTGTCGACAAGTTCCTTTCGCGGATCTTCGAATGCTTCTTCCTCGACCTCGGACGGATCACGCGGCAACAGCATCTTCGACTTGATCTCGATGAGCGTCGCGGCCATGACGAGAAAGTCGGCCGCGACCGCGATATCGAGGCCCTTCATTAGCCGGATATACTTAACATATTCGTCGGTGATACGGGCTATGGGGATGTCGAAGATATTTGCCTGTTCCTGCCGAATAAGAAACAGCAGCAGATCGAGCGGCCCGGCGAATTCGCCAAGCTTGAGTTTCAATTCGTCACTCGATCCGCCGACGATCTCCGCCGTCTCTTTCTTAAAGTCGAAAGTGAATTGTTCGAGGGGTTCCTGCTCCATTGGTGTTGGGTCATTATACGTGCTTTTGGAAGATTCTGCGGAGCGCGTCGACCGGTTTTTCTCTGCGAACTCTGCGGGCTCTGCGTGAAATTCAGTCAGGTCTCACGCAGAGCCCGCAGAGTTCGCAGAGAAAATCTAGCGGTTCTCACTTCCGCCGCAGATAGAGGATGTAATCGATCTTCGGAGGTTCGAAGCCTTCCTCGCGCATTTTCAGCACGATGTTGCCTCGGTGGACTGACGCATGCAGCAGAACGTGTGTCAGGAGATCGCGGAATGTATTCGCCTGCGGCACGCCTTCACTCGTCTTGTACTTCGCTATCAACTCGAGTCCGGACTCATCTGAATCGTTCAAGAGGGTTGCGTAGTTCGAGTTCGTCGTCGCAGCAAGATTCCGGCATTGTTCTAGATTCAGGTCCGGCCAAAAATCACAACCCGTCGAGTCCTTTCCCGCAAGCCGCTCAAAATACTCTTGTTTCGTGATCAGAATGTGAGCCAGAACCCGGCGTGATCGATCGGAGGGACAGGTTTCCAGTGCAGCGATGGTCCGACGATTCGCCCAGTCGTCATATTCGAACAGCCCACGCAGATGTTCGAGAATGTCCATTCAGTCTTCCCCGACGACGTGAGCGCGAAGCTCTTCCAGTGAGACGATCTCAAGAACGGATTCGTGACAAGCTTCGAGAATGACTTCGGGAGCCATCCCCGCGTCGAGCGCCTGCTTCCAACGCATTGCGACGAGACACCATTGGTCGCCTTCGGCCAACCCCGGAAAAGCGTACTGAGGCATAGGGGTTGAAAGATCGTTTCCAACCGATTTCGAATAGGCGAGAAACTCGTCCGTTGCCCGAATACAGACCGTGTGCCGCCCCGCATCTTCCGGTCCCGTGCGGCAGTAACCGTCGCGATAAAACCCCGTCATCGGAGCGGTGCAGCAAACCTTAAGCTCCGTGCCCAGCACGTTCTTTGGTTTTGGATAATGGCCGTTTCCGTTTGTGATACTCATTCTTTTCTTTTTCGTGTCGTTTTGTTTCGTGTGGTTCGTGCATTTCGTGGTTCCTTCTTGAAAAAGATAACCACTAATCACACGAAGCGCACGAAAAAACATGCGAGGGTTGAAACCCTGTCCTACCTAAATAGCTCCATTGCCTTTTCAGCCGGCCGCGCAAGGATCGCGCGATCGCCGACTTCGACTATCGGACGCTGAAGAAGAGCCGGGTATTGCACGAGGTACTTAATGATATCTCCCGGCGGTGTCTCGGCAGTCAACCCGAGTTCTTTAGCCTGCGACTCTCGCTTCCGAAGAACCTCGAATGGCGTCACGCCCATTTTCATGATCAGCTTACTGAGTGTCTGCTCAGTAAACGGTTTGTTAAAGTAGTTGATCCTTTCCGCGTCGATGCCGTTTTCACGAAACAGCGTGCCCAGATTTCGGCACGTCGTTCACGTAGGTTTTTCGTAAATGGTGATTTTGTTTTTTGTCATTTGATTCTTTTAGGCGATTATCCCGGCTTCGTCAACGTCCGCGTGTCCACAAGTTCCGTTCGTAAATGGGTCGGTGCGTCAAAGTGTGTCTCACCCAGATGGGATCGGACATCGGATATCGGGGAGATACGTGGCCGCGTAGCGGCCGCATGCGTTTAGCCGTGGCCTTTAGGCCACGGTCTAGGTCGACGACACGCCGCGTGCCGCGTCAGCGGCACCTGATTCAACTACCGCTGACGCGGCAGGTTCGCGGTTTAATCCTTCCGTGGCCTAAAGGCCACGGCTAAACGCATCTGTCCGCTACGCGGCCACAAAAATTACATTCCCGCTCGAACAGCATCGCCCGCATGTGTAGGCGACAGGTTTTGCGATTCCTCATACGTGAAGACGCGCGACTTTGTCACGAAGCGAAGGCCGAGCGGGATCTCGAGTGAAAAACTTGCCCCGCGGCCCTTTACGACGTCGATGGTCAATTCCGTGTGCTGCCAAAACTCGAACTGGTCCTTCGCCATGTAGAAATCGCAGCCGGCCACTTCGCCAAGCCATACATCCGACGAACCGACGATGAACTCGCCCTTTGGATAGCACATCGGCGAAGACCCGTCGCAGCACCCGCCGGATTGATGGAACATCAGCTCACCGTTTTTTTCGCGGAGCTGGTCGACGACCGCGGTGGCTTCGGGTGTGATTTTTACTCGTGTAACGTTATTCACTTGGCTTCCAAATATAATTTCCTATCGTGTTAATATACCCAATCTTTTCGCCCAAGGTGACCTTGGAAATACCGCTTTCAAATGGTTCGGCCCAATCATACCGCGGAGTTATTTTCATTACTCCAGTCTTATCTATAAAGCCCCACTTCCCATTGATACTAACGGGCGCAAGCCCTTCCGAAAAAGAATTTGCTACATCGTATTTGACCGGAATGACAATCGAACCACTTTTGTCGATAAACCCACACTTGCCGCCAGACTTTTGATGCCCATGCCAGGCCATCCCCAAATTCATCGATGCAAGGCCTTCGCTAAATCCGTCTAGCCAGTCAAACCTCGGTTCCAAAACTACTTTCCCTTCTTTATCGCTTTATCGATCAATCCAAATTTTTGCCGATCTATGGAAAACGACGCAACGCCTTCACTGAAACCGAAAGCCGTCGCAAATCGATAATCGATTTGCGTATTGCCTTCCCGGTCTATGAAACCGTATTTACCGTTCTTCGAAACCACGGCCAGACCTTCCGAAAATGGGGCTGCACTTTGAAATTGGGGATCGATGACGAATGTTCCGCGCTTATCTATATAGCCAAATTTGTCGTTGATCGCGACAATCGCCAATCCATCAGTGAAACTCCAAAGAATCTTTCCGCTATAGCCGTCAAAACGCGGCGAAATGACAACCTTACCGGTCTTGTCAATAAATCCGATCTTATCGTCTGAGCTCTCACCCTGCACCATCGCAAGCCCTTCCGAAAAATCGTCGGCGTATCGGAAATAACTATTGTTAGAAATTCGTCGACCGTGTCGGTCGATATAATAAAACCAACTGTCGTCGTTCCGGACCTTTGCCAACCCTTCCGAAAATACGCCGGCAACGATGAAGCGAGGCTTGATCGCTATTCGCCCTCGGTCATTTATATAGCCCCACTTTCCGTTCACTTTAACGGGGAGCAGGCGGCTGGTCTTCGAATTTTCTTGAGCTTGAAGGTCCGCCAGGGCAATGAGCAGACAAATGAGTACTGGTACAACTCTGGATCTGATGGACGAGCGGGTTTTCATTGCTAGTTAGACACGATCTGAACGGTTAGGTTCGCAAATTGACGAAAGGGTCAAGCACTTTAAGAGCGATTTAACCCTTCGCCATTATCGAATTGGACCGTTTCCTAGAAGAATCCCATCGGTTTCTTATCGTAAGAGATGAGCATGTTCTTCGTCTGACGGT